>JAPPAB010000008.1 GCA_026705765.1 Gemmatimonadota bacterium | reverse complement strand
TATATCGATCAGTATTGACCACCCGAGGCATCGGTTATGGGCATGGGTTCTCCTTTTTCGCTTTTATCCTGTTCATCCTTCCATCCTGCTCATCCTGATCCGCCGTAGAAAAATACGACTTCTCGCGTTGCTTTTTCTCCGCTTACTTTGTCCTGTACGGTGATTTCCACCACATTTACCCCCGGTTTGGCTTTTTTCAGGTCGAGTTCTACGTATTCGCGTTTTTCTTCGTCGGTTCCCACCTGTTCATAGGTCACGGAGACCTGGGGTTTTTGCTGTCGCAGAAGTGCGCGAATTCCCGAGGTGATGACGCCTGCGAGGCCTACGGTGTTGCGGGGGTTGAATTGTACGCGGTATTGCACTTTGTAACGGGTTTGCCCGAAGGTGTCGCGTTTCAAATTGTAGATTTCAAAATAGGCAAATACCCGGCTGCCCTGGGGGTAGCTTCGGGAAGCCATTGGCGATACGTAGATGTCTTTTTTTTGGAGGCGGTCGTTGGTGCCCGTGTCGGCGATTGAGGAGGCTAACTGGATACCGCTGATTTTTACGCCTTCGGAGTTGAAATCAGAGACCGAGAGTTCTTGTTTGTACGCACCTGTGCGCCCGGATAATTCGTCTTCCAATTGTACCTGTAGCTGATATTTTTCTCCGGGAGATGCTTCAATGCGTATGACGTCGGGGATGAATACGCCCCGGGTTTTGGGAAATTCCCGGCTGTTCTGGTAGGAGAGTATTTCGTGTGCGCGGTAGATATTTTCATGGCTTGCGTCCGCCAGGGCGAGGGTGGCTTTTGTGTATATGAGATAATCCCGGTCGCCTTTGCCCACAGTGACTTCTGCTGGGGGTACTCCGTAATACACTTCTACGATGGTTTTGCCATCTGGTCCGCGGAAGTCCGCGACGTCGTAAAAGAAGTGGAGGGCGTCTTTGCCCACGCTGGGGCGATAATAGTCGGGTACAGCGCCGATAGATTGCTGATAGATGACCCCCGGGGCGTATTCCATGAGCCGCGCCACGCTGGCGATGCGGTTGTCGCTTTGGGGCAAGGGCGGTATGGGCGCGAAGTCAAAGTGTCCGTTTCCGACTTCGTCGGTAAAGGTAAATTCCACGCCGCCTTGCAGTTGGGTATATGTCCAGGTTTCCCAGGGGACGGTTTCGAATTCGCGGTCTGATGTTACGGGACTGTAATTCAAGAAGCGTTGCTCTGTTCGGGGGGCGACCGATAGATCAAAGGGACTGGATGCGACGAGGTCGGGTACTACAAATTGGAATCCCAGAGTTTCGGCTTCTTCTCCTGGATTCAGGGCGAGGTTGACGTCGTCTTCTCCTGCGTCTGTGCCAAATACGCCGGTGTTCAGGCTTTCGTTTGTGATATTGCCTTCAAATGGTTTGCGCTGGCTGCGTATGGGAAAGACCGGTCCCGTGAATGTGTGATAGGTCGCGGCTGGTCCCCAGATATCGGCTGCCATTCGGTTGCGAACGGCTTCTACTTCTGAAGATATTACAAATTCGCGCTGGTTGGAGCGAGACCGATAATCGGGTTCGCCGTACCGGATATAGACTTCGCCCCTTTGATCCCAAGGGCTGATTTTTTTGGAAAAGAAGGTGCGCGCATACCACACCCGCCTGTAGTGTTCTACGATGCGTTCGTTGATTTGGGTCAGAAGATCCGAGTCTCGCCGCCGCCAGAATTTTTGCAGATAGTCCAATTTTTGAGATTCTTCGGGCAGGCTTTGATATGCGTGCCATTCCTTTTCTGAGGCGACGAGAGATATGTCGGTGTAATAGGCGCGTTCGGTTTTGTCAACGCGTTGTAAATAGCGTTCGTAGTAGTTCAGGGCGAGGCGGTGTTCTTTTTGATGAAAATAGCCTGCGGCGGCGAGGGGTAAGAGGCGGAGTTCAGGGTCGTGTGCGTTGATATAGGGAATGATGTGCGCCGCGATCTGGTCGTGCTGGTCGGCCTGTACGCAGGCGAGGCCAAAATAGTACAGTCCGTCGGGGTTGTCCGATTCTACCTGGATATATTTTAGATAGTAATCTACGGCTTTCTGGTGGTCTTCCTGAAATCGTTCGTACAATTCGCCCAGTAGGCGGTACGCAGGCCCATAAGTCGAGTCGAGTTTGGTCGCTCGTTTGGCTTCGCCTACGGCTTTGCGGAAGTTGCTATACGCCGATAGGCCCGAGGCCGGGCGTTCGGCATAGACGAGTCCCAGGCCCACATACGCTTCTGCCAAATTTTTATCCAGTCCTTTGGCCATCTTGAATGTGGCTTCTGCTTTTTCAAAGTCGCGGTTTTTTAAGTGCGCATAGCCCAGGCGAGATTGGATGTGCGCATCTTGGGGGAAGGTTTTGGTTAAGTCCGAGAATGTCGCAATGGCGGCTTCTGTCTGCCCCTCCCGAAGGTACTTTTGCCCCAGGGTCAACAGGGAGTCCCGCTGGTTTGCTGCCGACTGTTCCGGGGATAGGATACAGAGGAGTGTATAGAGGATAAAGATTCGAGTCCATGTCATTAGAGAACCTCCACCTGTGCGGTGTTACGCAGGTAAAAGGCGTCTTTGAATGCATTCAAGACGCCTCTTCATAGGATAAGATCAGATAAATATATGGTCTTTCAAAGTCTGACCTGTCATTATCTCTCATAAGGGCGGGAAGTTGGGAGGCATCCACACTGGCAGGTCGGCGATCGAGTCCCGCGCGGCCTTCGACGTCGGTATTCCCCAGGCCTCGAAGAACGGGCCGAGGTTGCGACCCACCGTGCGCGAGAAGCGCACCAGCCACTGGTCGCGCTTCTCGCCGTCGCTCTTCGGGCGCTCGTCGTTGGGCAGGGCGCGGTATGTGGCAAACACCTGCCGATAGGCGTCCCAGCCAAACGCCTGCTGCATCTGCGCGTACATGATCAGGGCAAGGAACGCGTTTTTCTTCCAGTATTCGAAGGTCGGATTATCAAAGTTGTAGGATGCCATTAGAGCGGCCCATGATCTTTTTCTTCTACCGGGAAACTCTCCGTCAACCATCGGGATCCCGCATATAAACTCATAGATGTAGAGCGTGAACAGGTTGACGGTCACCTCGGTCGTGCCGGCGAATGTCCAGTCTTTGTGCTGGTGGTTGTGGCCCACCTCGTGGAAGAAGCCCCAGTTGCCCTCCGAGCGAATGTGCTCGGCATCCACCAGGTTGGACTGATGGTTCAGGTGGGCCATCAGGGGATAGCCGGAATGCATGGAACCCGCCGAAATCTGGCGGTCCACGACAAATCGCTCCGGGCTCGAGCGTGCATTGGGCGGCCAGGCGGCCAGGTCTGCGGCCAGGTCCAGCACGCGATCCCAGGTCTCAGCCACGGCGGTCGGGTCGTCGAGTCCGCGCACCTCGGAAGAGCGGGTGGTGACGATCATATTCCGCCCGGCGATCTCTGCCCAGGGAGCCGGTGCATGGCGGATCTCCGCACGCCAGACGGCCGGGTCTGTCTCACCAAGCACGAAGAGCGGTGCCGCCACTGCGCCCTCGATCTCGACGGTGATGCGCCCGAAACCGGGGTTCTTCTTTGGAACTTCGATGTAGATCAGGCCCCCGAAGGCATTGGCGACGCGGGTCCTGGAAGCGGAGATGGGGAAACGGTAGCTGATTTGGGGCATGCGCTTCCATGTTGGCCGTCTCCAAATTTGGTCGCTGTGGGCGCCAATGCGCACGAAGAAGCCGCCGTTGGCGACGCGAGTCGGTACCGTTACCGTGACCAGGTCGCCCGGCGCGGCGTAGAGTCCGGTTGAGTGCCAGCGAGGCACGGTGGTGTCGATGATAAGGCTACGTGTCAGGCGTGGGGCGTCGGTTGGGACGGAACCGGGAAAATCTGTGTCCGCAGGATGAGCGCGCACGGATTGGGGTGGGGTGCGGTGATGCTCAGACACGAAGAGCGTAGCGACCATGCGGGCGACTACATCAGATTCGTCCACCGGGTGCTTCGCCGAGGGCCAGCGGGTCCCTTTGTAGTTCGAAAAAAAATCCTGCATGTCCGGTGCGAACAGCACGTCGTTCGGAGGCAGAGCGCGGATGGTTCTTGCCAGGGTGTACAGAGTTTGGTCAACCTCCGGCTGTGTGAGCTTACGCCTGCCTGCGATGTGCGCCTTGACCGCATCGAGTGCCTTGACAGCGTGGGTCAGTTCAGACGGTGGTTCGGCAACGGCATAGCCCGCTGGCGATGTGCGTTTGAGGGAGTTGTTTAACCACTGGATGCCGATGGGCGCGAGCAGGCGGTTACCAGCGAAGTCATTGATGATATCCAGCTTTGGGTGCAGACTCGCCCAGCCCCAACCGTTGGCAGCTGTCACCAGACCACCTCCGGCACGCACGAACGCCGACAGTGCTTCGAGCTCTGGCGCGCTCTGATTCCCCATGTCCACGGCCACGACATCCACCGCTCCCAGCGATTCCGATGTCAGGGAGGCTTCGACCACATCGTGACCGGTCCTGGTCAGCCAGGCGCGTAGCTGTGCGTTACCGACGACGCCAATGCGGGGGCTGGCTGAAGCTCCGCCCCCCGAGACCCAGGCGAACGCGTTCGCCATCAGGCGTGCGGTGTCCGCCTTCTCAAGTGTGGAGCTATTAAAGTAGCCTTTGTGCCCCAGAGCGACGACGCGGCCTGCCTGCCAACAGCCTGCCGCGATGACCGGGGCGCGCACGGCATCAGCGGCATTGCGCGGGGCACCCACGATCACCGGAAAGCTCTCAGGGCCATAGACGAAGAAGGAACTCGGCACACCAGGGGCCGCGATCTCGGCGACACCATCGAGCAGGGCATCGAGGTCATCATCACCGGGGCAAAGTGATGCTTGGGCCGGCATTGCAATTGCAAATGAGATAATTAATAGCAATCCTATTTTCAGGGTGGACCCAGAACCGCCTTTTTCAGATTTCAGCACTTGCGACGTTGCTCGCTCTTGATGTGCGTTTCTGTTCATGGTGTCCATATTGCCAGTTCCATTGTGCTGTCTCTCCATTCGACAACAACATCAAAATATAGGGAACTCGGATGGCCTTGTCGAACAAAAATCAATCCAGCCTCCTCGCTCCACTCGTGAGCTAAAGATCCTCCTGCCTTCATCGCTGTCTTCTTTTATTTCACACTTCTACCAATAGTGCACCAGATGCCCTTCTCCCGGCCACCACAACGCGTCGATGAGGAATGATAGGACAACTCCGGCTGTGTAGCCCACGAGGAGACCGAGAAAAGCGGGTTTGGAGCGGCGGTAGAGGTTTACACCACCGACAGCCATAATTATAGATTTGCACGCCCAGGCGATGAAGACGGGCATGACGAGGTGGGCGGTGTTGTCGGCGGCGGATAGCGTGAGTCCGATGGGATGCAGGGGCCAGCCCGGGAACCGGTAGCGCAAGAAGGTCAGCAATGCCATCAGGCCCGCCCCGATTGCAAAGAAGACCATGCGCTCGCCGTCGGGTGCTTTGGGCGTGTGCATCATGGTTAGCGTCGATCCGTAGATGCCTTTTGGGTCGCCGCTGAAGAAGGGGAAGCGCGGGAAGTTGTACGCCCCGTGAGAATAGCCCAGGTGCAGGGTGTAAAATACGGATGCGGCCAGTCCCAGCAAAACGCTTATGCCCGCCCAGAATAATAATGCGCGGCGGTTGCCCTGGATGAGTTCGCCCATTTTGATCGATTGTGCCACGCCGGGCGTGAATAGTCCCCGCATGTAATCGACAATGGAGTACGACAGGGCAATGCCCGTCAAACTGCCCGCAGACATGACTTGTGTGCCGCGCATGTCCATGACAAATGCCTGCGGTGTTACTGTGGCGCCCGAATACACCATCCCGGCTTCTGATACGACCCGCGCCAGGCCGATATAAATTACGGATAGCGCACATAGAAAGACGAGTGCGGTTGTTATGTCCATGCCGATGCGGCAGAGCCAGAAGAGCACAAAAGACAGGCTCACCAAAAATACAAAGACCACTGTGCGGTAGGCCAGTACTTCCTGAGAATCATCGGCGGGATACGCTTTTCTAAATGCTTTCAGGAAGACGTCTCGCAAATGCCTCCGCGCGACCCATAACCGCCATACGACCAGGCACGCCAGCGCGCCAAAGCACTGATAGGCTTCGGTGGGGGGATCGGCGCTGAACGAGTCGGTTGATCTGGCTATCTGGTAGCCCAGGCGGTTGAATATGCCGCCTTCTACAACGTGTAATAAGAAGAAAAACCAGACGGAAAACAATACCTGTGTGTTGGCAAAGTACGCAAAGCCGATGGTGAACAGGTTCAGGGGTTCCAGATAGACGTGGGGAGAATACCGCGTAAAATTAAACTTTCCGGCGTGGGGAAAGATCCCGATTCCGGGCATGAGGGGATAAAACCAGGATAGGGAATTCCACAAAAATAACAAAAATGGTATTGCGGCCATGATCCAGAATAGCTTGCCCCGCATAAATCCCGGCAACAGTTGTTTTGACCGCGAATCTTGCGCCATTTCCAGGGGTACGGCCACGAGGGGATAGACCAGTTTTTCGTGTTCTGCCCACTGTTTGCGCAAGATGACCATCATGCTGGCTGAGAGCGCGAATACTGCGACGATAAAGCTCGCCCACCACAGCAGGGGCATCAGCCACACTTCCCAGGGCATGGACGCGCCGGGTGGCAAGCCTTCGTAGAACATGCGCAGGGCTTCGGGGTCTATGGGTACGACCCACGAATCAAGGTTGGGATGATAGAATTCTCCCCATCGATTTTCGGGCGTGGCAAAGTAAATTGGCGTGGAAATGACGCCGATGAGAAATCCGGTTACGCCCGAGGCGGGTACCACGCATCCCACCATGCCGATTGCCGCTATTGCCAGCAGTTCTGAGGGCGAAAACGCGCGGTGCGATCCCAGGATTTTTAAGAGCGGGTTGACGGCTGCGACCAGCAAGACAAATACGGCCATCAATGTGAGTTGGAAAAAGCTCAGGTTCAGTCTGGATGCATGCACCACGGTTTCGGCATAGGTTACCCACAGGTTGATGAATACCACTGCGCCCAGTGCAATTCCAACCGAACGAACCGTCAGACCCTTTTCCTGCTGGGGATCGATTTCATGTGCAAATTCTGTTTGTATTGCCACGCGTTTTGTCTCTCAAAAATTTACCACCAGTGAACTGAGTGTCCCTGACCGGTCCACCAGATTGCATCGACGAGAAATGACCATACGACGCCGGCTGTGTACCCGACGAGCAGGCCCAGGAATAGGGGCATGGCTTTGCGGTAGAGGTTTACGCCGCCGATGCGGAGCAAAGAGGCTTTGCATACCCAGGCGATGAATACGGGCATGACCAGAGATGCCGTGTTATCGGCAGCGGAGATGGTCAGGCCGATGGGGTTGATGGGCCACCAGGAAAATCGGTATCTCAAGAATGTCAACAGGGCCATTATGCCCGCGCCAATGGCAAAAAAGATGATGCGGTTTGGGTCGGGCGCTTTGGGCGTTCGCATCATTGTAAGTGTAGATCCGTAGATGCCTTTTGGATCGCCGCTGAAGAAGGGAAAGCGCGGGAAATTGTACGCTCCATGTGTATAGCCCAGATAGAGCATGAGACATACGGAAGAGATAAATCCGGCGAGTACGCCGATGCCCACGCAATAGAATAACAGACGGCGGTTGCCGCGGATCAGGTCGCCCAATTTGATCGATTGAGCCAGCGCCGGGGTGAATAGCCCGCGCATATAATCAATGAGGGAGTAGGACAATGCGATGGCCGTCATGCTGCTTCCGGATATGACGTGGGTGCCGCGCAGGTCCATGACAAATGCCTGCGGTGTTACGGTGGCACCCGAATATACGACGCCGGCTTCTGAGACCACGCGCGCGATGCCGATGTAGATGACGGCGACGCCGGACATAAAAATCAATGCGGTGGTCAGGTCCATTCCGATTTGCAGGAGCCAGAATAAGACGTAGATGAGGCTACACGACAAAATTAGAACTGCGGACCGGTAGGAGAGTATTTCACCGCGGTCATCTACCGGATGATTTTTGTCGAGTGCTTTGAGGACGACATCGCGCAGATGCCGCCGCGCGACCCACAATCGCCACACGACGAGACAGGCGAGTGCGCCAAAACACTGCCAGGCTTCGGTGGGCGGGTCTGCGCTGAAAGAATCGGTTGACCGCTCGATTTGATAGCCCAGGCGGTTAAAGATGCCTCCTTCCAGGACGTGGAGTAAAAAGAAAAACCAGACTGAGAATAGGACCTGTGTATTGGCAAAGTACGCAAATCCGATGGTCAAAAATTGCATGGGCTGAATGTACATGCCAGGCGAATAGCGCGTGAAGCGGAAATATCCTCCGTGCGGCAGGATGCCGATGCTGGGCAGGAGCGGATATGCCCATGACAGGGAGTGCCAGACAAAAATCAAAAATGGTATGGCCGCTGCAATCCAGAACATGGGACCGCGCATGAATGCGGGGAGAAGACGCGCAGAGAGGGCGTCCTGGGACATCTCAATGGGTACGGCGGCGATGGGATAGGCGAGTTTTTCGTATTCTACCCATTGTTTTCGCAAGATAATCATCAGTGTGGCGGAAACGGCAAATACAGCCACTACCAGACTGCCCCACCACGCGAGTGGTGCCAACCACACGCGCCAGGGTATCGCGCTGCCGGGCAATAAGCCCTCGTAAAAGGCGCGTACAGCTTCCTGATTGGTGGGTACGACCCACGAGTTGAGGTTGGGGTGATAGTACTCGGCCCATCCGTTTTCGGGCGTGGCAAAATAAAAGGGGGTGGAAATTACCCCGATCAAAAATCCAGTGATGCCGGATGTGGGCACGACGCAGCCCACGATGCCAATGGCGACAACGGATAGCAATTCGGCAGGTGCAAAGGCGTAGCGACGATTTATAGATTTGATCAGGGGGTTGACCACCCCGATCAGGATGATGAAGATGGCGAGGAGGGTTATTTGAAATACGCTCAGGTTCAGGCGAGAGGTTTTTACCACGGTCTCGGCATAGGTTACCCACAGGTTGATGAAGATCACGATTCCAATGCCCAGGGCAACCGAGCGGAGTGTTATGCCTCTTGCAGGTTCACCTGTTGGGTCTGATTGCAGTGCTTCGGCCAAACGTCTCTCCTATTAGCACAAATGGCACACCCCGCACGGAAGTCGGATTGTGCTCCAATTCCGGCGGGGTATGAAAGATACGGCGAAACGAATAGACGAATAGACGAATAGACGAACCCTGCCCAACCACCCAAAGTCAGTGCGAATCCCGATTCGCAGATGAACTGGCCTGAGAGACGGCCAGTTGTACCCCGTTCCGTTGATTCGTTGATTCGTCAGACTCCTCCTACAGTGAACCCGAGAGGTTCAGGCGCAGGGGCGGGTCGAACAGATCGCCAAGATTGCTATACGATACGTCTAAGGCGATGTGTCGTCCGCCGAATTTTCCCTTGAGACCGCCGCCAATACTCCAGGTTTCCACATCGTATTTGATCTTATAGCCCGCTCGAAGCGCGATGAGGTTCTGTATCCAGAGTTCACCGCCCAGATTCCAGCGCTGTTCGCGGTCGGTGAAGAAAGCGCCTTCAAACGAGCCGGTCAGAGATACGGGATCGCCGAGGTTGCCGTACAATTCCATGGCTATCCCGGTGTGGAATACCAGGGGCATTTCCGATTTTTCGCTCACAATTTCCTGCTCTCCGCCCAGGTTTTTCATGTTCATGCCAATGCGCAGGCTTTGAAAGCCCGTGTACATCAAGGTGCTGACATTCACGGAGACTGCGCTGAGTGTCTCTGGTCCCAGCGCGGATTGGACAAAGCGCAAGGAGGCTGCTGACGAGAGCTTGTCGGTCAATTGATAGGCGTAAACCAGGCCGATGGCGAGGTCGCCCGAGTTCACCATCGCACCGGTGCCGTCTGGTTCCATGGTGGTTGTTTCGGGCATGTCGGGCAGGGTAAAGTTCACAAATGATACGCCCAGTACGCCCCACTGTCCGGTGTTGTAGGCGAGAGATCCGGTGACAAATGACGATTCGACCAGCCATTGGGTGTAGCCAAAGGTATATGCGAGATTATTCACTTTGGTCAGGCCCGCCGGGTTCCAGATCATGCCGTCTATCCCGTCGGATACCGCGGTAAAAGCATCGCCCATGCCCGCGACTCGGGCATTGTTGGTCACTTTCAAAAAATTGAATGTGGATGGCTTGATCTTGCTGCGGCCCTCTGGATTCAGGACTTCTTCGGCTTCTGGGAAGAGTGCCTGCGCCGAGGCCGGAGCCGATAGGGCGAGCGCCATCAAAACGATTAGCACTGCGGACATCGTATGTTTCATAGTATCAATCCTTGTGTTTTAACGGTTGATTATGAACGCGCCCTTGGTCTTGCGACCGCGACTGGCAGGCACGAGCGACTCCACCACGAAGAAGTACGCAGACGAGGTGGCTTCACCGGTGAGGAAGCGATCTTTTAAGAGCCACTGCGCTTCCCCGGCCGTTGGATCGTTGTGGTTGATTTCGGCAACGAGATCTCCCGAGACTGTAAAAATGGAGATTTTTGCCTGGTGCGGCACCCCGACAAAGCGCAGTTTGAGCGTGCCCTGGTAATTGGATTGGGCTTGCGCCAGACTAAATGGATTGGGCACCACGACTACCGGCCTCTCCATATTGTCGGCGGCGTCATTGGCGGCCAAAATTGGGCTGCCCGGAACGATCATGCGTTGTTCTGCTGCCGACCATCCGCTCTCCAATCCGTTTTCCGTGAGGTGCTTGCGCACGGTCTCGGGTAGGTCGGCAAGGGTTTTGGAGCCTTCGGACCACGACGATTTGGGGCTGGCAACAGAGCGCACATTGTAGGCAAATTGGAATCCGGCCAGCGAATTTTCATCCACCCAGGTGTACGTGCCGCCCTGGCTACTACCGGCTGGAACCGTGCCCACCAGATCCCACGGTCCGGTCTCCTGCCAGGTCGAGCGATAGACCCGATAGGCGACCACGTCGGTCTGGCCGTATTCGGGGTTGGTGGCTTTTTCGGCAGCATCTGACCACGTCAGCGTAATTTTGGCCTGTGCATTGCTCCCCTGGAAGAAATCCACATCCGGGGGTGCGTTGGGGATCTGGTACTCGTTGTCGTAGGCAAATTGTGCGTGTTCCAGATGCCGCAGCATGGCTTCTTCGCCTTTGGCTAAGAGCGATTTGCGGGCGTCTGGACCAATATCGCCCACGTTCCACGACCACTTGGTGATGTCATTGGCATAACCCGTCTCGGCATTGATTTCAAATTCGGCGGACGATCCAAAGCCGTAGGCGAGCACGATTTTGGCTTTTTGTCCGGGTGCCAGGCTGTAGGGACCAAAGATCAGGTCTTCCCACTGCATTTGTTCAGAGGTCGGGTTGTCCATTGTGGGCGAGGTGAAAAAGTCGTACTGGTCGGTCATGCTCAACGCGCCCCGCGTGGGGTCGTCGATGTTGCGGCGGCCAAATACTTCGTACCAGTGCGACAGGGGTTCGCCCTGTGGATCGACAAAGCCTTCTGCTGCGTCTGCTGCGTTGAATGTGTGACTCCCGGCATTGCGAAAGGCGAGGGGAGCCATAAACTGATAGGCCGGCGCAATGGGCATGCCTTCGGGTCTGTTCCTGCTGCCGGGGAAGCCCCGCGCCTCCAGGTCCGAGAAGTAGGGGTCGCCCGTGTCTTCTTCGAAGCTGGACGGGGAATTGCCATCCCACTGATACATGATGTATTTGCCCTGGAAATCCGCAGGCGACAACCCGCTTAAGGAATTGTTTTCGAAGTTGGGAGCCTCGCTGTAGCGATAGTGGTCGTCCAGTGCCTGACTGCGGCGATAGGTGACCAGGCCGCCTTCATGACCCCAGCGGAAAGATGTGCCAGCACTATTGACATACATGGAGTTCATGACGCCAAGGTAGGTGTTGTCGAGTTGTTGTCCGCCCCGATTTTCAAACTCGAGTTCCAGGATGAAAAAGTCGTCGAAATCCTGGTGACTCCACGCATGGGCTTTGCGCGTGACGACGATGTTGTGCTTTGTCTGCCACTGCGTGATATGGATTTCTTCGCCTGCATTTTGCACGGGCGGATAAATGCCGTAATCGAAGTTGTGAATTTCGTAGGGCCGCAAATTGGCCGGGTCAGCGGATTGGGGCGATGCACCTTGCCACCAGTTGGATTTTACCGTGCCTGGACCCACACCGCGATTGGGCACAATGGACTGAATGCCCCACGAGGCTTCTTTTGAGTTGGCGATGTCGTAATTCATCGGTATCACGTCTTCGGTGGGTGTGCGCGGTCCTGTGACCGAGACGTATTTTTCACCGTCCACATTGGTCAATACCAGCACGCCTTCGCCAGCCGAGTGCATGTTTGTAAAGCCCTTTTGTGCAGACGACCCCCATGCTTTGTCGCCCCAGTATTCCACAAATTCTTCGGTGCCCAACAGGGCGTATAGGGAATACAATTCGCCCGGGTAGGACATTCGCATCATCACCCGAGATGGGGTCACCTGATAGTGCATGCTCGACGTACCGGAGTTGGTAAACGAGAGCCACACCAGTGACCGGGTCATGTGCCGCGACGCGCTATAGACCACCTGCGCCTGCGAATCTATTGTGCCGATTGACATGAGGCACAATACCATCAGACCCGAGAGCCATTGTTTTTTCAAGTTTTTCAGAGACATGGATATGCTCCTCCTGTCAGATTAGAACTTAAACCGCGCCCCGGCCACGATGGTTCGGGGTCTGCCCAGCCCGCCGTTGTAGCGGGTCAGTTCGGAAATATCGCCGAAAGTATCGAATTTGCTGTCTCCGGGCGGCGGTTTCTGGAGGCCGTACTGGATCCAGCGGAAACCAGTGCTCGTATCGTCGCGCTGCCCAAAGAGGTTGCGGACTTCCAGGAATGTCGTGGCTGTACCCGTTTGTCCCAGTCCAAAGTCTTTTTCAAAGCTGACGTCTGTGACTGTGGTGGGCGGGCCGTTGCGCCGTTCCCTGGGTCCCGTGGGAGGCGTGTACCAGAATGCGCCGCCGGTCTGCATCTGCCAGACCATGGTCGCGCGGAATCCGGCCAGAGCCACGATGTGGAAATCCGGCGGTGCAGAGAAGAGGAATTGCACGCTGGCAAAGTTGCGCCTGTCCAGGCCGCCATCTAAGGTGGGAATGCTGTAGTTGGCGATGTTGAAGGAGTACAGTCCGTCTTCGACGAGGACTGGCTGTTCCCAGAAGGCATTGCTCTTTGGTTCCATCACATCTGCTTTGGCTTTGTATTTCAGGGCAATTTCATTGGCTTTCTCTGCGAATGCCCTCCGCTCTTCGGCCGTTGGTGCGCGGGGCACTTCCTGTCCGTTGGATTCCACAGTGACGCCGGCAAAGAACTTGTCGCTGTTCACATATTGAGCCGTGGGGGCGATGAACCATTCCCAGGATGATTTGCCGCCGCGGTGCGCTTTGGCCCAGTTGACGTTGTAAGCTACGTACAGGGCGGTCATCTGGCTGAATTTTTTCTGGAAGGACAGCTCAAATCCACGAGACGTGGCAAAGCGGCGATTGAAGAAGGCATGGGTATATGACGAGTTGAAGCCAAATACGGGTTCGTCGATGAAAAAGTCTGACCCACCGCTGGATAGCGTGCCTTCCTGGTCTTTGTAAAAAGCCGTTAACCCCAATACGTAATCGCCGTAGAAGTTGTAGTCGAAGCCGACCTCAAAGTTGGTCGTGCGTTCGGGTTTCATGTGGACATTGCCAAATTCGCCCGCCAGCGGATAGACCAGGGCGTTGAAAATTTCCATCTCGTCGATTTGTCCGTTGCCATTCAGGTCTTTGTCCGGTCCCGTCGCCCGCCAGGTGCGGTTGTAAAGGCTTTGTAAACCGATAAACTGGTGGAAGCGGCCGGTGAAGAATCGAATGGTGGAGCGCTCTGTAATGGGGTGTGAGATGCCCAGGCGCGGGCTGATGGCCGTCTGCGTGGGCGAATCCACGATGGGTACGTTTCGCCAGCGCGTGAGGGAGTTGTAGTGGTTCCAGGTGACGTGGTCCATGGCGCGGCCAAAGGATTCGCCGGGTGCGAGGACTTCGTAGCGCACACCCAGATTGACGATCAGGCCCTCAAATTCCATTTTGTCCTGGATATAAGCCGCGTAAGTCGCGGGATTAAAAGGTTCCATGCCCACGATAGGATCGCCCTTGCCCAGCAAGCGGATGTTGCGTTCGCGGGTTGTGTTGAAAATCACATCTTGCTGTTCGATGCTGTTGCGGATGATTTCAAATCCGGCTTTTACAAAGTGTCCCCGCGTCACCTGGCTGGACAAGTCGCCTTTTAACAGAATGCGCGTGCGCCGCGCCCAGCTAAAGGCGTGGATATCCCGCGTGCCGTAAAATCCGTTTGCACCGCGGACAATATCTGTTGTCTGTGCTGGCACATCGCTGGTATCGAGGGATGTGCTCTGGAAAGATACGCGGACTTCGTAAAATGTTTTGGGCGATATGGTGTGTGTCAAGACGCCGTAAAGTACCTGATCGGTGCGCGGCGACTTGCCCGAGGAGCTATACCCTGCGGGCAGGTAGAGGTTGAGGCCGCTTTCCGAGATGCCTCGCACGCCGCCCGGCGGTACGCCCGTGGTTGCGCCGCCCGGACCGCGTACCACACTGGTCGAGCCATTGTTGAATCCGTCTTTGTACACCCATGTGGTGCCGAGCTTGAATTTGTACTTGTCGCCCGGTCGATAGGTCGCATTGGCCGATGTGTTCAGGTTAAAGGGCGCGTGATTGGAAGGTCCTGGAAAAACGGATGCCTGCCGATCTGTATAGGTACTGAGGAAGAATCCGAGTTGTGGGTTAATTGGACCGGAGACATTGCCTTCCAAAAAATGTCCCAATGCACTGTCGTAATCTGAAGGCGTTGAATCTATATTGGGATTGCCGGTGTCCGGGGTTTTGCCCTCCAGGAGCGGGCTGTTATAGACGTTCGCACCCCAGTGCTTTAGCCCCGGCAGGGTCAGGCGGTATTCGCCCAGGCCACCGTATCGCTCTTTGGCTTCGCGGCTTACCAGGCTGATTACGCCGCCCTGTGCATTGCCGTATTCGGCGTTCATACCGCCGGTTACGACGGCGACTTCTTGCAATGCCCCACGCGCCAGGCTGTTGACCTGTGAAGCTGTGTTGTTTTCGGCTACGCCATCGTCGTTGGACAGGCGAATGCCGTCGATTTCCACAAAGACTTCATTGGTGCCGTTGGTTACCGAGGCGGTGTGGCTTGCTCGGATGCGCATGGCACCGTCCAGGGATACGCCCGGTTGCAATTCGATGACTTCTGCCGCGTTTCGCGCAAGGGGTACCTGTTCGACTTGCTCGACGCCGACAATGTAGCGGCTTACGGTTTTATCGGGTTCCACGGCAGGTCGCTCGGCAATGACGACCAGTTCGCCGAGTTCTACGGCTGCTTCCTGGAGTACGATATTCACTGTGGTGGTCAATTCGACCTGTACCAGCACGTTTTGTATGGTTTCGGTGCGGTAGCCGACCAGGGACGCTTCTACTTCATGTACGCCCGGATCGACAGCTAATATTAAAAAATAGCCGTCTGTATCGGTTACGGCGCCGCGCCGCGTGCCTTTTACTACGACGTTGACGCCGGGTAGTGCCTCACCTTGGGCATCTGTCACGACACCGGTGACTTTTCCTGTTGTAGCTGCCATCCCATCGCCCGGATAGAAGACGCATATTGCGCCGACCAGGAGCAGGAGACAGCTTAAACGAATGCTAAAACGCATGCTGAACCTCCGTTATTATTTGGGGAAATACAACTTGAGCCGAACACCTATGTTGAGTTTGTGAAATGGAAATGCCTCTTGTAAGCCCCAGGCTTCCAGGGGACGCACGTGGCCCCAGATGACGTGGTATTGTGCCCGAAGGTCAAATGCAAAATTCTGAGAGGCGAAGTATTCGACGCCCACACCGGCGTTTACGCCCAGAGCCGTGCGAACATCTGATTCGGGGCGCTGTATCAAATTGGTGTCCAGGGTGCCGCTCTGTCCGGGGTAAATCAGTCCGCTGATTTCGTTGTTGTAGTGGTAGAATCCCGATCCGATGACGAAGTAGGGTGCGCCACCCCCGGTGTTCAGTTTTTCACCTCCGCCGTTGAAGTGGTAAAGATAGTTGGCGGTTACTGTAAACCAGGTCATTTCCGAACTGGCGTTGGGGCTTTCGTATTCCTGCAGGTCAACGGACCAGAGAAATCTGCGGCTTTCCAGTTCTCCCGATCCGTATTTGGCATACCGCGCGTCCAGTTCAAATGTCCAGGTCGGGTTGTTGATGCGTGAGATTGTTCCCCCGATGTCAATACCTCCCGAGGGAAACCACTGGTTCAATTTGAACAGCGGCATGTCGTATTGCCCGGTTACCCCAACAGACCAGGTGCCGTTCACTTCTGCCACTCCCGGTCCTGTAAGGGCCAGACTTAACAAAATTGCTACAATGAATCTCATACAACGACCTCCTTTTTTGAGGTTTGTGACGATTTGCATGCTGCGGGTAAAACACGTCTGTTCGTAAATTATAGGCATAACCTCCTTTCGGATCGCGGATTACGCGGATTTAGTCTGATGAGCGATGGCGACCAGCGGCCAGTAAAGGTCGTCATCGCGGCAGGGCCCCTGCTTAAATCATGCAGGGACATGCTTTAGCCGCGATCCAGTTCGCTTTTTTCTGTTGGTTAAAGATGATTTATGCTATTTACAACGCATGTTAATATTCAAATTGAGGTGGGTCAATCAAAAACGATAACTTTTTTAAATTTATTTTTTATTGTTTGACAAAGAAAAACCCGCTCTGGTGTCATACCAGAGCGGGTTTGTTTGTCCTTATGCGAAGTTGGCGGCTATTTGGTCAAGAACGGTTCGCTCGTCGCGATGAGCATGACCAGGTCTTTCAAGCCATAGCCCTTTGTTTTCAAATCGTTTACGATGCGATCTACTTCGGGGCGGTCAGTGGCTTCCAGCGTGCGTCCGGTCGCGTAGGTGAGCATTTTTTCGGTCAGGCAGCGGGCAAATTGGTCTTTCTTTCCCATGAGGATCTTTTTAAAGCCCACAAGGCCGTCGAATTTGCTGCCGTCAGATAGGACATCTGACGCATCTATTTTTGGTTTCTTGGGACCGTAACCATATCGCCACGCGCCTATGGGATTGAAATTTTCCAGTGCAAAGCCTATGGGATCAATGTGGCGATGACATTCGTTACAGGTGGCGATTTCGCGGTGGTTTGCCAGTTGCTGACGAATGGTCGTCGATCCCCGAATGTCGGGTTCGAGTGGTTCGATATCGGGTAATGGTGGCGGGGGTGGGGTGCCCAGTATGTTTTCCAATACCCATACGCCGCGCACTACGGGCGATGTTTCGATTCCGTTCGATGTTGCCGTCAATACACTGGCGTGTCCCAGCAGGCCACCGCGTTTGGGGTCGTTGAGTTTTACTTTGCGAAATTCCCTGCCCTCTACGCCTTCTATGCGGTATAACAAGCTCAGGTCGCGGTTGATGAAGGTGAAGTCCGAGTCGATGAAATGCGCGATGCTCATGTTTTTGTCCAGGATGTACTGGAAGAAGGCGTGGGTTTCTTTTTTGATCGCGTCTTCGAGATGCGCCTGATAGTACAGTCGAAAATTGCGCGGGTCGGGCGGCATTTCACCGATTTTGTACAGGGCCAACCATCGCTCTGTGAAGTTCTCTACAAATGCCCTGGCTTTTTCGTCTTTTAACATGCGGTCAATTTGCGCGCGCAGAACCTCGGGTTTGTGCAATCGCTTTTTCTTTGCCAGCGCAAACAATTCTTCGTCGGGCATGGATGACCAGAGAAAATACGAGAGTTTGGACGCGAGGGCATAGTCGTCTAATTGGCCTTCGTTTTCGTAGAGATAGAGGAAGTTGGGTGAGCACAAGATGGCTTTTAAGCCCATTTTGATGGCCTGAACGCGCGAGGCACCGGTTTTTTCGTGTTGCTCGACCAGTTGCAGGATGTGCGCGATTTCACTGTGTTTGACCGGGCGGCGATACGCGCGCGTTGCAAAGCGGGTCAGGATATCGCGCGGTTTGACTTTGTCGGGATCGCGCTTGCCAAAGATGCTCGTGTGCGAGGGCGGGGGCCATTGTTCGTAAAGCGGACCTTTGATTTCGACTTTGTATATGCGAATGCTCGGTCCCAGATAGTTCATTACCGCGACTTCTGTTTGCCGGTGTACGAGTTGTTGGTCTTCTTTTTGAGACAGTTTGCGGCGGTCTGTTTTGTCGTAGAGTTGGGGATGATATCGCCTCAGAAGACTTCGCCAATAAAGTGTGACGGGTCCGTTTGGATACGTGACGCGCGGCACGTAGGACTCATCCAACCAGAGTTCGCGTTCGTAATCGCGGGGTTTGCCATCTGCGATCATTTCAAATTCGGCCAGTGTTATATCCGATGTGTTGCTCTGCCGCAGGTCGCCATAACGCCCGGATGCGGCGACAATGCCCATGCGTATGGGTTCATTTTCATCTGTTCGCAGTGCTTTGTCATAGGGGTGTTGCTGGTTGTGTGCAGATGCGCGAACGCGAACGCGGTACATTCCCGAATGCGGTACGCCTTTTCGGAATCTGTCGATGGACATGTATCCCCAGCGGTCGTCGGGTCGGCGGAATAGCTCGTCGTATCCCTGTTTCAAGCGGCGGCTCGCCGGTGCTAAAAATCCACCGGCCCCGCGCATGATGGGAAAGGTGAATTCGTGTGTTTTCTCTTCTGGCGGCGGGCCGGGCAATACGGCGCGTTGCACGATTTGATCGGCGGCGTCGAGATATTTTTCGACCAGGAAATCCGACATGACGAGTGTTTTGCCGATGTTGTCAAATCCGTGTTCTTCATCGTCCTGGGGAAATGCATCTGTGGGGTCGAATATGGTCATGTCCAGATGCAGTAGATCCCGAATTGTGTTGCGGTATTCATTCCGGTTCAAGCGGCGCAAGACCGTTTGTCCGCCCGTGCTTTCTTCGGCTTCGTAATGCGCTTTTAGCGAGGCGGTGATCCAGTCGATTACGGGCATCATTTCCGCCAGTTCGGGCTGCGGCTCTTCATAAGGCGGCATTAAGCCGAGGTTTAACATGTCGGCGATGTTTTGCCAGGTTAGTAAGACATCTTCATTGTGAAAATCCAATGTGAGGGTGTCAAACCGCAGGTCTGCTTTTTGAAGCTCTGCGCCGTGGCAATGTTGACATCGCTGCGCCAAAAAGGGGCGCACAATATTTTTGTATGTCGCATCCCCTTCTGCCCAGGCAGTCGATGACGACAAGATGCCAATCAGGAGGAATAGAACGCTTTTTTTCATTTTTATTCGAATCCTTTTAGCGTGCCGGTGCTCTGGCCAAAGTGATCGATTTCCAGTCCAAAATTTTGCAACATCGATAAGTACAGGTTGCTCAATGGGACGCGCTGGGGCTTTGCTTCTGGAAATACCAGGTGTTGCCCGTGGTTGAATCCACCACCCGCGAGCAAGATGGGCAGGTTTTTGTTGGAGTGCGAACTGCCGTTGCCCATGCCGCTGCCGGATAATACCATGGTGTGGTCAAACAGGGTTCCCCCCGCGGGGTCTTCAATGGCTTTGAGTTTGTCGAAGAACAGGCCCAGGTGTTTCATCTGATATTTTTCGATGATTGTCAGGCCTTCCATGAGTTCGGGCAATTTGCCGTGGTGTGAGTATTTGTGGTAATTCGTGTTCAGGCCCAGGTCCGTGGTTTTGATCCCCATGCCCACTTCCAGGGTTGCTATCCGCGTGGAGTCGGTTTGCAGTGATAGGGCAATGAGATCGTACATCAGGGGCAGGGTTTCGACAAAGGGACCATTTTCCGGCATTTCCATGTTGACCTGGGGTTTGGGTTTGTCCAGCCACGCTTTGGACATGCCCAGTTTTTTCTCGACTGTGCGTACAGAGGTGAGATATTCTTCCAGTTTTTCCCGGTCTCTTTGTCCCAGTTTGCGCTCAAAGGATCGCGCTTCTCCCATTACGGCGTCTAAGATGCTGCCGTGCTGGTCGAGCGCGATTGCACGCCGTTCTTTTTCCTGTGCTGTGGTATCTACAAATAGTGCTTGAAATACTTTTCGAGGATCGTTAATCGGCGGTACCCGCACGCCCGTGCGCGTCCAGCACATTTCGCAGTGGCCATTGATGCTTACATTCAACGAGGGAAACCGCGTGTTGACGCCGACAAATTCCGCGGCTTTTTGGTCGATGCTGATGTTGCCTTCGGGCATTGTTTTAGCGTCTTTGATGCGGATGCCGCTCAAGAATGTATGCGCGGTGCGGTGTCCACCAGTTACACTGTGGTCCAGGTTGGAGAAGATGGTGAAATCTCGCTGATGCGCTGCGAGGGGTTGCAGGAGGGAGGGAAGTGTGTAATTTGCGCCGCTTTCCGTTGGGAAGAATCGCTCGGGGATCATTCCGAAGGGATTGCCAATACACACCAGCCGCTTTGCGGTTTGTTCGCGGGCAAGGGCAAACGCCTGACTCGCAGCCCGCCCCACGGGGATCATGGCGTCTAAAAACGGCAATGCCAGACAAATACCTGCACTCCTGAGAAATGTGCGCCGATTCAGTGATTTCATGGGAGGCTCCTTTTTTTGCGATTGCAGTTACATTTATTCACATTTATTTACAATTATTTACATTTATACTGATTATGAATCAAGGTATATAATAAATAACGAAAATTGTGGCCTGTGACAAGAAAATTATACAGGGTCTTAAGCGTATTACACGCTTATACGGGCACTTTAGATTCATCAATTCAGACGTGGGATAGACCTGCTAAGCTGTCCCTACTTCGCGGGCGACTTTGGGGCGGCGGAGTTTCCAGATCATACCATCCAGAACAAAGTGGGCAAATGAGGTGCCGTAGGCAAAAAAGAGGAAGGCAAAAAGGGACCAGGTGTAAAGACCATAGAGGATGCCGCAGATAGCGGCGGTAAAGAGAAAGGTGTTGCGTACAATATGGCTGGCGGCCTTATTGAGAAGTGGCGCGTCGAGAGCCGAAGTGCGGACCTTATTTTTGATCGTGAGCGCGACCAGAGCGATGTATTCAGAAGCGTGATTGATACTGGTAGCAATGTAGATGGCACCTGCCGATAGGGTGGGGCCAATGCCGTAGAGAAAGACCACAGAGGCAAAAAAGAGCAATTTGGGAACACTGACACTTTGGGCACCGCGAAATTCATAGAAGAGCCAGGCCAGGGTGACCAGAATAGCGAGTGCGTATAAAATATGGGAGATCAGGAGCGGAGGCGTGAAGTCGAGCAGATTGCGAAGATAGTGCATGACCTTGACATCGGCTTCTGAACCAAAAAGATAAAAGAAACCCGCCAGCCCCCAGAGATACATCGTCCACGCATCGAGGCGCTTGTGACCCCATCGCGCTTTGCCGGAGTAGATGCGGAGAATGCCGTATTTCTGGCGAACAAAGTGAAAATAGTTAAAGAGATACCAGAAGGCGAACATCTCGGGTTCGTCAATGCGAAAAAAATAACAGAGTCCGACAAAGATAAAACAAAGGATGGGTATAAGCGTATAAAGAAAGCGAGCGCGGCTAAATTCGGCGCGGTCTAAATAGACGAGGAGAAACGTGAAGTAGCGGTGAGTCGCAAAAAGAAACGTAACAGAGATAATTCGAATGGTATCGAAGTATTTGGGAAACAGGTAGGGAGCAAAAAAGAAAAGCAACCAGCCCAGAGTGATGCAGGAAAGATCGACAACGGGCGTGACAACCCAGAGCGTTTGTTTGTTTTCAGACATAAGATGTAATTCCTGTTGTTCTCACTTCACACTTTTCACTTCATTTACTCGTTCCAATTCATGAACAATAGCCGTATGCCCTTTTGCCCTGGCCCACATTAAGGCTGTAACCCCATCTTTATCCTCAATTGCGACATCGGCACTGCCTCTTAAGAGCGCGCGGACAGCTTCGATGTGTCCTTCAAACGCAGCGGCCATCAACGGCGTGCGGCCTTCTCTGTCGGGCGCATTGACATTCGCGCCCACTTCCAGTAGAAATTCGATCCGTTCGGTTTTACCGTCCCACGCGGCCCCCATCAAAGCCGTATCGCCCATGTTATCCCTGGCGTTGAGGTCTGCTCCTCTTGCTATGAGCACCTGCACGGTTTGGCGGTGATCTTGTAAAACAGCCCGCATCAGAGGGGTTTCGCCAGCACCGCCTCTGATATTGGGAATTCCGCCTTTTTTCAGGAGCGTATCGACAATAGCGGTATGGCCTTTGAATGCAGCCAATAGCAAGGGGGTATCGCCCAGGTTGTCTTTGGCATTGGGATCGGCACCCGCATTCAGAAGGGCATCGACCATATCTGTTTGGCCTTCGACTGACGCCCAGGTGAGCGCAGTCCGGTTGTCCTTATCTCTAATGTTTGGATCCGCATTGTTTTTGAGGAGAACTTTTACAGCATGCGTATGGCCTGCAGCAATCGCGCTCATCAGAGCCGTGCGCTCGTCGTTGTCCTGGGTGTTGACATCCGCGCCCGCGTCTATCAGCGCTTGGAGCGTGGTTGTGTGGCCTTCTACTGCTGCGGGCATCAACGCAGTCGCGCCATGGGCATTTTTTAGATGGAGATTCGCGCCTTTTTTTAAGAGGATATTGACAATGTCTGTATGCCCATCAAAAGCAGCGGACATTAGAGCAGTGGCGCCGTGCTTGTCCTGTATATTGGGGTCGGCTCTGTCCGACAACAGCACCTGTACCGTCTGGGTATGCCCTTGAAAAGCCGCGACGATCAAAGCCGTTTCCCCGCTCATTCCCTGAGCATTGGGATCGGCGCTTTTTTCGAGAAGAGCGTTGACAATATCTGTATGCCCACCTCTGGCTGCAAGCATTAGCACGGTAGTGCCGTATTTGTCCCGGGCATTTGCATTATCGCCAGCACTCAGACGCGCCTGTACATCGGACAGGTTTCCCTGTGCCGCGGCTTCGAGGAGTTGTGTGCCATTGGCTTGTGCCGCTGTGGAAAGGACAAGGATACCTGTAAAGATAATCTTGAACATATAGGAAAAGTAAAAAGTCATTAAAAAAAGTCAAAGAAGATTCGGGTGCCCAATTCATTCTCAGGGAATGGGAATATTGAGTTCAAAGGTCTGGGCGAGCCACTGATAGTAGAAACGCTGTGTGGTATCTCGCAGAATCTGGTCTTTCCATCCAGCGGCGAGACGTTCGACTTCGGCAGTATTGCCCGCCATACACAGCGCATAGAGATACAGGTAGCGCAGAGTCGGATCGGAAGATTGGGCATAATACCGTGTAGCAAGGGTATAGTCGCGCTCAGATAGGGCGCGGGCAGATAGGTAGGGGAGGTAAGACGTCTCCTCATCGCCTGCTTTGAGGCGGGTATCAACCGCATAGAGCAAATCGTCCTGAATCTGCAGATGCCACAGCGGGAGGGTGCGCAGGTCGGTCTGCGTGAGAAGCGTGTGGAGGGTAGCGATGCGCGTGCCCTGATCGCGCGTTTTGTCAGTCGGGGAAATTAGCGAGGTTTCGAGCAGGCGCTGTGCTTCAAAATAATCGCGCGTGCGCATCCGCATACCAGAGGGCCAGGCATTGCGAATAAAGGTGCTCTTTTCAAAGCGCTCGAGGGTGAGCAGAGGATTCATCCAGCGGTCGTAAAATGCGCGATGGGGTTCGCGGTTGAAAAAGCCCACGGAAAGGCGTTTGGGATAATTATCGACCAGCGGCAGGGTGTCGCGCGTGAGTGCGTTGAGGTGGTCGGCATCAGACATAAAGAGCGCACCGAGTTGCTCGGGGCGTTCCAGACCGAGGGCGAGAAGTTCGGAACGCACGACGGGATCGCGCCACTGTCGGCTAAAAGAGTCCTCAGATGGGGAGTAGGAGGCATTTCGAGAGCCGGCGAGCATCCAGTTAAAACCCGCCCCGGCCCAGAGGGAAGCGTCCTCAAAAACATTGCAAAAGGCGCGGATGATGGCTTTTGTATCCTCGGGTTTGAGATGGTGAACCGGGAGCCAGTAGGTGCATAAGCCCCCTTCTGAAAGACGGTTGTAGATGAGCTGGAAATATTCCTGTGAGTAGAGATTGACCACGCCGGCTTGTCTGGGCGGCGGGGGTTCACTGGTGATGAGGTCGTAGCGATTTTGCGTTGTCTGCAAAAAATAACGCCCATCGTCAATATGCACGCGCACCCGGGGATCTTTCAGAGGTTGTACATCCGGATCGGGATAGACGATGCGATTCATCTCGAGCACATCGCGGGAGATATCGACCACGTCAATCTGCTCGAGCGACCGCGTATCTGTAAGTGCTTTGGCTGTAGAACCCACGCCAAAGCTGATCAGCAGTGCTTTTTTGAGATCGGGATGGAGGGCGACGGGCCAGTACACATAGAGCTTCATATAGCGGCGATTGACCAGACTGCTGGACGCCATCGAAAAGCCATCCGTGAGCATCTGGTACGCTACCGGCACGCCAAAATAAGCACCTTCCAAATAGATGATGGTCTCCGTGCGTCCTTCGCGAGTACCGGCGATTTTCCATGTCTCGGGATAGCCAAAGCGCTGCGCGACAAAGGTGAAGTACGCGTTCTCCATTCGGCCAAAGGGGAAAAGGATTAGTATCAAGAGGTACGCGGCAAAAAGGACGTAATACACCCGGTATTTCCGACGCAGACCTGAAACGAGAAAAGCGACAATACCGTAGCAAAGGGCGAGAATAAAGATTGCGACCTCCATGCCCAGAATGGGCAATAGCCCAAAGCCCGCAATGAGCGCACCCAGACCAGCACCGATGGTATTGGCGAGCGTGAGCAGGCCAGCGGCCCGGGTATCGGGCTGGATATGGCGATTGAGCGCGGCACCGGTGAAGGTGAATAGGATGCCCGAAAGAAGAGATACGGGAAACATCAATGCCAGAGATAGTGTCAGGATTTGCGATATGTTGCCAATATATCCCGTCCCCAAAGGCGTCACCACATAGACAAAGGTCAGGTAAGTGACAATCGTGAGTATCCCGGAGCTGAGGGCGATGGTGGGAAGCGTGCGAAATGCCCCGGCATTGCGGCGTAGCCATCGGGCGGACAACTCACCTCCCACGCCAATACCCGTGAGTACCACAGACAGCATCACGGCAAAGGCGAGCGTAGTCGCGGGCACAAAAAGGTGGAGGAAGCGGAACCAGATGACCTCCAGCGCCAGAAGAATAGCTCCCGAGAGAAAGGCAGCACCCAGCAAGCATCCGGTCCGGAAGGTTGGTAGCTTGTTCAATTTCGAAGGACTTACTTCGCGCGCGCCAGAGAAATAGCGTGCGATCCCCAAAGCACCCCCAGCGGCGATAATATCCAGTAGCGCGGCGACCCATGCCGTGCCCAGGACCCCAACCCATTCAATAATAGCAATCTCTCCCGCGACCGCGCCGACCACAGCGCCCAGCGTATTACACGCATAGAGCCGACCAAGCGCGATCCCAAAACCACCTTCATCGTCGGATATAGAAGCGTCGTCTCGCACGCGCAATGCCCGGACGAGGATGGGCAGGGTGGCGCCCATCGCAGTGGTGGGCACGATGAGAATGGCAAAACTCAGCAGCAGGCGCAATGCGTTGAGCAAAAGGGGGGAATCGAGAAAAGATGCGAGAAAAACCGATAGCCCTGCAGTAAACGCGGGCAACATCCAAACGATGGCTACCCCTGACAGGGCAATGGCAATTTCCAACAGCGCATAGATGCGTACGGGGCGTGCGATGCGCCTGCCCAGGCGAGCAGATAAGCCATTGCCCAGTGCCAAACCACCCATAAATGCGGCCAGCACCAGACTGGATGCCGTAATACTATTGCCAAATGTAAGCCCTGCCTGGCGGAACCACAGAGTTTCAAACAAAAGAGCGGCTGCACCCGAAAAAAAGAAGATCGCGTACAGGATAGGGAATAAAATACGTGTCATAAAAATCAAACAACGCCTTTCTAATCAATCTGTCAAGGGCTATCCAATTGAATTTTTTTTTGTTTTTGTATATTATTGTAAGAGGATAGAGGTTAGTAAAACAAGCACACGACGTAGCCTACAACGCTTAGCACTCAAGAGGTATTTTATGCGTATCGCAATTGTATTTTTGACTTTGATAGTCGCTGTTTGTGAAGTACGCGCCAGTGAGGCGGATCTCCCGCCACGCGGAGAAGGGTCCATAGCTTTCGAGATTGATGTGTGCAGTTTTCGATATCGGGGCCGCGAGGGTTTCGAAGAAGTAATATTGCGGTTCCCTGTGGCGCAATTTGCATTTTTGCGGCAAAATTCGGGGATTTATCTCGCGCGGTACAAGCCTTCGCTGCGGGTCTTAAACGAGGACGGAGAGGTTGTGCAACAGGTGGAGGCAGAAAGCAGGCTGACAGCCGAATCGCTGGAAGCCACTGTCGATACAGACCGCATGGTATATGATATGGTCCAGGTGCGTCTGCCCACAGGTCGCTATCGCGGAGAACTGACTTTGAGCGATTTGCAGGCAGACCGGGCGGGATTGGCGGTGTTTTCTCTGGATGTGCCCGCTTACGATCCCGGGAAAATAGGGATGAGCGATCTGTACCTGTCTTCCGGATTTAATCCGCAGGGAGCCGGAGAGAGCCTTGAGATGTTCCGGAAAGACGGGCGATTGATACTGCCCAACCCCGCGCGACAATATCGACGAGGAGCACCGCTCTACTTGTATTTTGAGGTGTATTATCTGGGCTATCAGAGCCACGGGGTTGAGATGCAGATAGAAGACCGGTACGGACATCGCCTCTGGCGCGATGAGCGGTCATTTCCCGGGTATCGGGGCGAAGTCAAATTCGCCGAGGGGATTCCCACTCGTGAACTTTTGCCGGGGACATACACGCTGCGGGTTCAGGTGACAGCCGGGCGGGATACAATCATGGCGGCCCGAAAATTTGAAGTGCTGGGCGATGTGCTTGTTCCGGCTACTGGCTCTGACGATCAGCGTGTGAAGACAGCACAGCATTTATTAAAACGATTTGGTGGATCCGGGGTTGAAGCCATATATACTGGCCTGGGACGCGCGGACCGCGCGGCGTTTCTCTATGGGTTCTGGATGGATCGCAATCCGATTGTGGCGCGGGCGTATTATAACCCGTTGCTCGGTTTTGGGGCACCTCCCGACCTGAATGGGGCGATAATCACAGCTCTGGGCAGGCGCAAAGAAATGGCAAAGCATATCGATCCGCGCTATGCGGCTCGACAGGTGCTTCCGGATACGGCAATGGCGCGAGAGGCTCTGGAGGTGATGGAGGTGCTTCTCAAGGAAGATGGAAACGATTTGATGGGACGATCGGCACAGGGATATGCCTATTTGTTTGCGAGCAATTTACCCTATGCGGAACGGACGTTTAACTCGGCGTTGAACGCGGGTGGGGTTTTGTCCGAAGTGTACAACGGTGTGGGAATATCTCATATGGGACGCAAGCGGTGGGATGAAGCTGTGGTGGCTTATGATCAGGCTCTCGCCCTTCGTCCCGATTGGAAAACCGCGCAGGTCAACCGCGCGTTTGCGCGTTTGCTGGGGGGTAAACAGCGAGCAGAAGATGCCTTGAAAGAGGCGATTGAAGCCTATTCGAATCATCCGGAATTGCTGTATTTGCTCGGGCGGGTGTTTGAACGCGAGGGCAAGATCGAAGCTGCCGAAAAAGCCTATACCCGACAGATTGTGGTGAATCCGATGCACGCGCGTGCGCGATTCGATCTGGGGCGAATATGGTTGAAGCAGGGGCAACGCGCAAGGGCGACGCGCGTATGGCGCGAACTGATGGATACGCGGCCCGAATTGCGCGAGGAATGCCTTCCCCTGCTTCTGGGGGTGTATCAACTGATGGGACAAACAGGAGAAGCGCAGAAGGTGATGGCGGAGTATTTGCGTACGGTAGATGAACACACGCGCGGACTTTTACAAGATATTCGCCTTATTGCGACGCTGAAAGAGGCCGCTGCTTACGAGGCATTGCCGCCCGAGCAACAGCCGGACTTTGTGCGGATGTTCTGGCAGCGCCGCGATCCCACGCCGGCTACGCCGGGCAACGAGCGTTTGGTAGAACACTATCGGCGGGTGCTGTATGCGATGCAGCATTTTTCAACTGGGCGCAAGCCGTGGGACAGGCGCGGAGAGATTTATATTCGCTATGGAGAACCCGCGCATAAAAGCCGTTCGGGCGATGTGCGCTATGAGACAGACCCCGATGCCGTGCGGGTCAAGGAGCGGCTGTGGCTGGGCATTCCAGTAGATGGCCGCAAAGAGATTATCGCGCGGATGGGCAGGTTGCGGACATCTTTGCAAGATGTGGCGATCCAGGATGAATACGGTCTTGAGGTGGCGGTAAACGATTTTGAGGCAATAGATTTTGAATTGAATCCCAATCGCTCCCGTTTTGGTGCCACATCTTATAATCAGGTAAGTACTGACCGCTACCAGCCTACGGTGGAACTCAGCGGCTATGACCGGGGTGCGAGCGATAAGACGGTGCGGGGCTATCCGCTCTATCCCATCGATAGCGGCACGCGCTGGGAATACTGGATTTATCCGGATGTCGCCGGGGGAATTGAGGTGGTATTCACGGCTTTAGATCGGAAGGGGAATTACATCTATCCCGATATCCCACAGGGCCGCAGTGAGTCGCACTTCAACATGGGGCTGTGGACAGATCGGCGTCCAGATCGGCAGGTGGCATCGGCCATTCAAGCACAGGCAGATCTGATGCCGCCCTTTGACGATGTATTGAATTTCCATTTCGATGCGGTCGATTTCCAGGGGAAAGACGAGTACAGCCGTCTGGAAGTGTATTACGGCGTACCTCTGGCCAATTTGCCAGACAGCGTTCAGGCGACAGGTGTTTTGGAACGGGGTATTGCGGTATTTGACAGCACATGGAGACCGGTCTATCGCAAGATGGCTCCCCTGCCTTTTGCGGTAGATGCGACGGATTCGCTGGGTGCAGGCGATCTGGCTGTGGATCAAATCGCGCTCAATCTATCGCCGGGCAATTACCATCTGGGAGTGGAGGTGCGCAGCCCGAAAGGCAATATGCGGAGTGCTTATACCCGGTCGCTGACAGTAGAGCCATATACGGGCCCATCGCTGATGCTTTCCGATATCGAGATGGCCGGTCTGGTGGTGGAAGACGCTTCTTCAAAAGTAAAAGGTGGACACAAAGTCGTGCCCATGCCATCCAAAACCTATTTGCCGGGACAACCCGTGACGATTTATTACGAGGTGTATGGGTTGACATTTGACGAGTTTGGTCAAACGCGCTACCAGATGGATTACAAAATTTCACCCCGCAAAGGCAAACCCCTTGTTGTGACGATTTTGCGTGCGGTTGGAACATTGTTGGGTATTGAGGAGAAGAAAGAGGTAACAATTTCTTACGAGCAAGTGGGTACGCGGAAAACAGAGTACAATTATCTGGAGATTGACGTGAAGGGATCAGAGGCGGGACGCTATGAATTAGAGGTGGCAGTGACGGATTTAAATACGGGAACAAAGGTCACCAAGGATGTGGTATTTTTTATCGCCAGGTAGCATCGTCAGACGAGTTATTTCTATGAATTTCGATAGAGTGAGGATCAAGCCTTAAAAAACAATATGTTATGGATATTATTTACATATTCTGTGTTGGTGCATAATACTTGACAGGGTTTGAGGCGCATATTAAATTGGGCAATTGTTGATTTATTGGAAATTATAGTTTATAATGATTAATATCACAGACCGAAAGGAGGTGGGGTGCTCAAGCCCGCTTTTAAAATTTACAGGGGGGGGATTATAAGGAGGTGATGTCCAAGGGCTTGTCGATAGTATTTTGTAAGTTGTAGCAGGTAGTCAGGAGAAGTTTCTCGGGATGAGCCAGGGTGGCTTTTCCCTTGTCTTTCCCATAGCCGGGGGAAGAAAAACAAAGGAGGAGTTTATGTATCGTTTAAGAGCCGGGTTTATAACCTTGCTTGCCATTGCGCTGGGGTTTGGGCTGACGTATCAGGCCGATGCGCAGACCACCACGGGTAAAATTTCGGGTCGCATTACCGATTCCGGCACTGGCGAACCTCTGCCGGGAGCCAATGTGGTGATTGTGGGTACCAGAATGGGTGCCACGGCAGATGTCAATGGTGAATACTTTATCATTCGCGTCAACCCGGGCGTGTACGAAGTTACCGCGTCTCTGGTGGGTTATCGCGCTGTGACGCAGCGCGATGTGGCGGTTTCAATTGACCGCACCACGCCGTTGGATTTCTCGCTTGGCGAGACAACGGCAGAGTTGGCAGAGATTACGGTGACGGCAGAGCGTCCACCGGTTGAGATGGATGTGTCTTATACGCAGGTGATTATGTCTGCCAAAGAGATCGAGTCCCCGCCAGTGGGACCCCGGTTGCGCGATGCGTTTGCCACGCAGGTGGGTGTGGATACGGATAGCTGGGGTTTGAATATCCGCGGTGGCAACGAGACCGAGATCGTTTATATGGTTGACGGCGTGAGTATGAAAGACAGTCGGGACAACCGTGCTTATTCGTCCTTTTCCAAGACAGCACTTCAGGAGGTTCAGATTCTGAAGGGCGGGTTCAATGCCGAGTACGGCGATGTGCGCAGCGGTGTGATCAACGTGGTCAACCGCGAGCCTCGCGCCTGGACGACGGCTGGCGACCTGCGGTGGAGTCCCGCAGCGAATAAGTATTTTGGTCCCACCATGTACAGCACCGATAACTGGTGGGATGTGGGGCGGTTCCAGAGCATGTCGGCGACTGCCGATAGAGATGGCGACGGCAATCCGGATTTCGCTGGCTGGAATCAGATATTTGCAGACAGGGGCGGACCTGCTGGCGAATGGAAAGCCGGTCCCTTCGAAGATGTGATTTCGACGCCTCAGCAAGCCAAGGGTATCTGGGACTTCCAGCATCGGAAGGTCGGCGGAATCGCGACCGAAGCCAGTGGCATAGGTCCTTTTGCACAGGATGAGGATTATCCGTATCAGCAGAATTTCGACGCCACAGACCGCGATGCGGATTATACCTACGATGTGACTGTTGGCGGTCCGCTCGTACAGGACAAGGTGTCGTTCTTGCTTTCCACGCGCCGGGAAAAGTCGGCTTATACGTGGACGATGGCCGTTCCCAATTATCGCGATGATACCTGGCAGGCCAAGGCGATCTTTACGCCCACAGCAACGACCAAGCTGTCTTTGGGCTTCCTGAAGGGCTGGTCTCAGGGCGCGAAGTACGGGAACTTTTTGGGCACATTTGCCCGCACGCCTGCTTTTGAAGTGAGCAATTTGCGCACGCGGAATATTTTTGCGATGGGTTCGGGCAGCAATATCGAAACGATCAACCGCCGGTATGGTACGTTGACGTGGACGCACACGCTGTCTCCCAGGACGTTCTACAATTTGTCTGTGCGCGTGGGTAAGGCCGACTTTGAGGCTTCGTGGCAACCCTTGCAGAAGCGCGGTGTGCCCGCAGCAGCGGTATATCCAGATGGCCGCGTTGAGGAAGTTACCGAGAGCAGCTATCAGGCGGCTCAGGCCGCCGGTGCCGTGATCCTGGACGAAGGTCCCAAGGGCTTTACGTATAAGCCTGGAACCTTTGACCTTTTGGGTGCTTATCGCATGCGCGGTGGCGACGGCAACCCGGCGCGTTCGGGCGACTGGTCTTATACCTGGGAAGACGATTACACTTTTGATATTACGTCTCAAGTAACGCCGAATCATCAGATCAAAGCCGGTGTGCAGGTGCATCACTTTTTCCTGCGCGAGGTCCGCGGTTTTGCATCTTCTGTACAGGATCCGAGCCTGGAAGACGTCAATTTCCGTCCGGGCAATATCGACGATCCCGCCAATATGGAAGTGACGGATACGGCTGACTTTCACAATTACTGGGTCCGCACACCGCTTTACGGCGGCGTGTTCTTGCAGGATCGCATGGAGTATCGTCAGATTGTGGTGAATGCGGGTCTGCGCCTGGACTTCCACCGTCCGGACAAGTACTTCGACATTCCCAACGAGGTACACGCCGAGTGGATGGGCTCCAATGCCGTGCTGCTGTATTCCAAAGCAGAGGCCGTGCGCCCGCCCACAAAGTGGAAGCTGAGTCCTCGAGTTGGTATATCACATCCGATTACTGCAGAGAGCAAGCTGTTCTTCAACTACGGTCACTTTGCACAGATTCCGACCTCTGTGGATTTGTATCAGACGCAGAGCGGTCTGGGTGAGCCTTTGGAGCAGTTCGGCAATCCGTGGCTGGATATGCCCGTGACAATAGCTTATGAACTGGGCTATGAGCGGAATTTCGCCAATCAGTATCTGTTCAACGGCACGGTGTTCTTCAAAGACATCGAGAAAGACACGGAACGGGGAAGAGTGTATATCCAGAATACCACGGGTCGCAGTACGCGCTTCCACATGAATGGGAATGTGAAGGATATTCGCGGTTTCGAATTGTCTGTGCGCAAGGCGCGCGGGCAGTTTGTGACGGGCTTTTTGTCCTATGAGTTCCGCGCCGAGCGCAAGCGCATCGTGCGCTGGGAGCGCATCTACGACGTACAGACCGTATCGACCGCGCCCTTCCGCTTGATCGAGAGCAGCCCCGCTGGTGCGAATCCTCGCTTTAAGGCGCGACCGATTTTGAAGTTTGGCCTGAATTTCCGCACGCCGCTGGATTACGGAGGCGAGCAGCACATGTTGAAAGGCGGCTGGGAAGCCAACCTTTATTACCGCCATCAGGCGGGGTCGTGGTTCAACTACAACCCGTCCAACGACGTGGCACTGCGCTCTGTGGATAACGCACAGTGGCAGTCAACCAGACTTCTGGATTTGCGCTTTGCCAAGATGTTTGACGTAAAGATGGCGCCAACGGTTTATCTGGAGATTCGCAACCCGCTCAACTTCAAGAATGTTACCACGACTTCTACGTCCCGGATATGGGATACGCGATCCCATCTCGGCGACAGTTCGGGCAATAACTTTAAGAGGTATATGGAGGCATTGGGCTGGACCGTGGATGCGAGCGGGAATCTGCAAGAAGGCGACAAGCCGGGCAAAGAACTGGATGAGAGTGTGATGTCGCAGCGGTCGTATTTGTTCTATATCAATCCGCGAGATATCCACCTCGGCGTGCGCTGGTCCTTCTAATTTTGAGACCTCTTCCGGTTCCTTCCGCACGAGGGGGGAACCGGGGAGGTTTGCAATCTGTTTTTCAGGAGATAATCTGTTATGATGAGACGATATGTACCCCTTCTGATAGTTCTGGGATTGCTGGTCTCTTCGGGAAGTGCTTTCGCACAAAATCCAGGACGGAACTGGGGCACGCACTGGCCCGGCGGCCTGAACGAGGGGCGCACCAACCCGGATATCAACTACCTGGTCGCTCGAAACTGGGGGCTGAGGTCGGCGATTATTATGGATAATTTCAATATGCCCAGCTACTCTGCGCATTTTCCAGAACTCGCCAATACCAGCATTCCCAAGTATGTCAACGACGGTACGGATGACCTTGCCGATATTTCGAGTTCTTTCTTCAATGCGGTGGGCAAAGGATCTCCCAAGGCATTTCGCATTGCGCCACCTCTGCTGATTCAGGATGGATCAGAGATCAAGCGGGAGGCATGGACAGTTTTTGATACCCGCTTTGATGGATTACCTGCCGACGCGTTTGAGGGCGTGATTCCCGGACTGGGTTCAGACGTGTATCAAGAAGGTCAGCGCGTCCACACTGGCGGTATCCACCAGAGGACCCAGACGTGGCGATGGGCGAATACAGAAGCCCAGGATATTATTTTTCAGATTGAGACCTTTACGTATCCCGAAAATCCCCGGGTGCCCGATGTGCGCACCGGTGAGCGCGGTACAGACTTGAGTCCGGAAACCCGCGACAAGAATCCGGTGCTGCAGAATTTCCATCTCGGTTTCCACTGGTTTATGCAGGCGGCCAATCGCGGTCCCTCTGGCGGTTCTCACATCACGCCGACTTTTGGGAATGATTCGCGTCCGTTTGACGCGGGGATTGAGCACGGGATTCTCGACGAGGTGAACAACTGGGATGATGAACTCAAGCTGATGTATTCCTACGATGGGAATGCCTCAGACCGCACAGGTACCCGGCCCGATGGCGATGATCGCGGCGAACCGGCACCTGCGGCGGGTGTCGCGAAGTTGGACGAGATCCGCGAGGCACTGGTCGATGCGGGTGAGTTTCTCGAGCCTGAATACAAAGGTCGGGTGTTTTTGCATGTGGATAAGACGCCGGTGAGCGATCCCAATACGCTTTCCGACAACTGGCTGGACAGTATGAATGAGCCTGATATCGAGAATCGGCAACCGCGCGTTGCCCGCTGGGTGCCAGACGCCAGTTGGATTACCACAGATAGTGCGGATATGGGGGCTGTACACGATTTTTACACGCTGTCGAATACGACGCGGGCCGAGCGCGTTAGAAATGTAGCGACGTCCGTTGAGTCTCAGCAAGGATACTGGGAATGGATGGTGACATTTGGTCCCTGGCCCGAACTGAATCCCGGTGAGAGTATTCACATTGTGTCTGCCTGGATTGTTACGGGTCCATCCATCGAAGAGAACAAACGGGTGGGCAGAATGTGGTCGGAAGGCTCTATTTCTTTTGATGAGAAAGAAGCTTTTCTCAACAGTGGATTGGATTCCCTGAAGGCGGCGGTAGATGTGGCGCACAAGGCGTGGAACAACCGCGAGGTAAACTCGGTGGTTGGTTTGCAGCCCGTTTTGCCGCCCACGCCAGATTGGCCCTCACGGATAGAAATAACATCTGGTCCGGATCAAAACGAACTTTCCTGGGCTGCTGTTCCGGGTGCGGCTTCATACCGGGTTTATCGCATGGCGGGTTTTGAGACAAAACCACCCAGTCTGCGAGATGTTTTCACGGTCAATGGCACATCCTACAATGACGATACTGTGATTCGCGGTACGCGGTATTATTACGCGGTTACAGCCGTTGATGCCAATGGTCTGGAGAGCAGCTTTTTTGCCACCCGCACCCTGGGGGATGGCGTGAGTCCATTCCGCGCACCTGGGCGGGATATTACGAGTGTGCGGATTGTGCCTAATCCTTTCCAGATTCAGGGCGGCGATTTAGAGCAAGGTGGATTCAATTTTACGGGTCAGGCCAATAAACTACTATTCGTAAATCTGCCTGCAAGCGCGATCATCCGTATTTTCTCGATAACCGGCGATCTGATTCAGGAGTTTGAGCACACCGCGGGTTCTGGCGATCTGTCGTGGGATCTGATGATCAACGACAATAACCAGTTCCTGGTGTCGGGTATCTACTTTGCCCATATTGAGAGCAGGGACCCCCAGGTTCCGGGCACTCATATCGAGAAATTCATTGTGGTTCGCTAATCAAGGAGGATGATCGTGAAAAAATATATTCTGATTGCGCTATTGTGCGCGGGGCTGATGCCGAGCGATATGTTTGCCCAGGGAAGTGTTGCGACCGGCGTGACCGACAACTTTGAAGGTCGCGCTCGGGAACTGGATCCCGTTGTTCCGGGCTTTGAAGAAGCCGCGCCGACGTTTATCAAGACCGGACAGGCTGGTTTTGCTTTCCTGTCTATTCCCACCGATGCACGCACCGCTGCTCTGGGTGGTGCTGGTGTGGGGTTGATCGGCAGTGGTTCGGCGATTCTTTTTAATCCGGGTGCGCTGGCTTTTATGGAAGGTAAAGAGGCGCATGTCACGTATGTGGATTGGCTCGTCGATACGAAGAGTATGGTGGCTGGCGTTGCAGTGAATATGCCGGGCAGAGGGACGTTCGGTCTTTCGGTTGTGACTTTCGATGCGGGTACTGTCAATGCTACATCCATTGATCCAAACCCCGCTGGCGCCGGATTCAAAGACGAGGGCGAGATTACTACCAGCAATTATGCCATTTCTGCGGCTTATGGTCTTAAAATTACCGACCGTTTTTCCGCAGGAGCGACTCTCAGGATGGCCCATCAGAACCTGGGTACCGGAAATATCTTTTTGGGAGCTTCCAGGCAGACGGTGGATAATTCCAAGAATGCCTTCGCCTTTGACCTGGGCACGTATTTCAATACGGGGTTCCGGAATACGGTGATGGCGATGAGTGTGCAGAATTTTAGCACAGAGGTGGTTTATCAGCGGGAGCAGTTTGAGCTGCCGAGGAATATCCGCCTGGGTTTGCTCATCGATGTGATTTCGATGATGGGCAATACGCCTGTGCCACACCATCTGGATCTGGCTCTGGATGTGAACAATCCCATCGATTTTGATGAGCGTATTCACGTCGGTGCCGAATATACGTATCGCGCAGCGGGGTCCTCGGTTGGCTTTACGCTGCGTGGTGGGTATAAGACCAACCACGATACAGAGGGTATCTCTGCAGGTGGTGGGTTGCAGTTTAAGACCGAAGGTGGGCAGGGCGTGAAGGTGGATTATGCATTCAAGCAGTTTGATAGTGCTTTCTTTTCTTCGGTGCATATCCTCAGCGCTGCTGTTACCTTCTAAGTCGTTGATCGGGGTGGTTCGCCCACGATCACAACGGCGGAGGGACGCTATGTCCTTCCGCCGTTTTTTCATGGCTTGACAGGTGTGCGGGGAAGGGGTATTGTATTTGCCTTCGTGGGGTTATTCTCAGGAAAAGGGTACCAATATGAAGGCTTTTTTAATTACACTTCTCTTTTTGGCAGTTGCGCCTGCTTATGGCGCAACGGTGTTGCTGGAGGATGGTACGGTGTTGAAGGGCGAGATTGTGTCAGAGTCAGAGGATGAGGTAGTGATCAAGTCTTTGATCGGTGAACTTCGAGTGAAGCGGGTACATATCAAAATTTTAGAGCGAGAGGATAAAGCGGGGGAACTGGAGACGGATCAGGAGTTTGCCGGGGCGGAATTGCTGGCGAGTTTTGGCGAGTTTGAAGATCAGGTGGCGGGTTTGATTTTGGGCGAGGTTGCCAGTGCGGATACAGCGGCTTTTTACAAGGCGCTGGATCGGAAGGCGAAGGGTTTGTTTTTGGCGCGGTTCTGGCAGGGGCGCAATCCGCTGATGTTGAAGTATTATTACGGTTATCACTTTGGTCGTCGCCATGTAACGGTGTCGGATGCGTATTTTGAGCGGGGGGGACTGATTCCGAATAAGTATATCACGCGGGCGCAAACACCGGATGAAAAGCTGGTGGCGGAGGCTGCCCGTATTTGCGACCGGATGCTGATTTTACACCCGAATGATGTGGTTGCGATGTGCGCGCTGGGCTATCTTCGTCTGGAGCAGGATGAGGTAAAAGAAGCGGAGGCGTTGTTCTTAAGGGCGATTAAGAAGCAGAGGAAATTTGTGGAGGCGCGCAATGGAAGGGCGCTGGCGGCGTTGAAGATGCCGGGGCAGAAGTCGCGGGCACTGAGGTTGTTCCGCGAGACCTGCGCGATGGACAAGGCATATACGGCGGCATACTATAATCTGGGGATGTGCCATCTGGCGATGGTGGGGATGGATCGGGTGGATCTGGATCACTATTTTGGCAATGTGGTGGCGCTTTTTCCGGGTCATTATGACGCGTATTTTAAGCTGGGCGTTTTTTACGAGTCGCTGCACTATTACGACAAGGCGATGAAAGCGTATTCGCGGCAGATAGCGGTAAATCCCGGTCATCCCATTACGCCTGCGCGTCTGGCGTTTGTGGCGATGCGGCTGAAGAGCGCGGGGGAGAAAACTTATAGTCTGGGTGAGTTGGAGGAGATGGCACAGACAAAGCCGAAGGAGTATTTGCCGCTTTTGGCAGAGATGTATGTTGAGCAGGGGGATTTTGTCCAGGCGCAGGCGGCTTTTGAGCGCTTTTTTCAGTTTTTGGATCCGACAGAGCGGGAGTATTACCAGGATTTGTCTCTGGTGGCGTCTGCCGAGGTGCTTTCCAAAATTCAGGGCGCTTTTGGGCGGTCGCTAACACAGCTTCGAGAGGTTTTCTGGTTGGAGCGGGATCCCACGCCGACGACACAGGTGAACGAGCGACGCGTCGAGCATTATCGGCGGGTGCATTTCGCGCGCTCGAATTTTGCCGAGGGCCTGGAAGAGTGGCACGGGCGGGGGTGGGACCGGCGGGGCGATGTGTATATTCGGCTGGGGCACCCGGATCATCAGAGCTGGTCGGATTATCTGGTGTTTGAGACGGATGAGAAAGTCGCAAAGGTGAAGAATCGCCTGAATATGATGGCTGCAAATGCGCTGGAAGAAGTGTCGCCGAGCAAGCATGTACACGGACAGTCGCGGTCGTCTTATGGTTTTGGGGTGGAGTCTGAGACGTCTGAGTTGCGGGGTGTGCCGACTTTCCCGATACCGCGCAGGCGCAGTGTGATGCTCGATGGGTCTGAATTGGGGTATAAGTGGGAGTCGTGGATTTATGCCGAGATCGGCGGGGGGATCGAGATTACGTTTCTGGATCCGACGGGTAGTGGGTTTTTCGATTTCGCGCCTGTTCCGCCCAATTCGCCCAATCACGCGCTGTGGTCGCGGATGGCGCCCGAGACGGTTGTGGCACAGGTTGTGTCTCAAACGCCTTCGATTTATGTGCACGATTACGGGGGCGATCCTCTGGATCTTTATATGTACACGGCAAATTTCCGGGCATCGGAGCGAGAGACAGCTATGGAGGCGTATATGGGGGTGCCGATGGCTGCTTTGACGCCGTCGGGAAATTCACAGGTGATGCTGGATCGAGACGTGGTGGTCTATGATCGTTCGTTGAGGCCGGTTTTTCGAGATAGCGTGCGGGTGGCTGAGGCGATAAGTAGGGAGGTGGAGAAGGGGACGCTGATGGTGGATCAGGTGCGTGCGGCGCTGTCTCCGGGGCAGTATTTATTGGGAACCCAGGTGCGCGATCCAATAAGCCGAAGAGTTCAGGTGCATAAGACTTATGTCGCGGTCTCATCTTTCCGCGGTGAAGCGTTGGCGCTGAGCGATCTGGAACTGGCGGGGCAGATTGTCGAGGTGGGAGAGCAGGTGGGGAAGTTCCAAAAGGGGGATTTGCAGGTGGTGCCCCTGCCGTCTAAGACTTTTGCGAAGGGGCAACCGGTTTATCTCTATTACGAGGTTTACAATTTGAGCCAGGATGCGTTTGGGCAAACCCGGTACCGCGTGGAGTACAGACTTAAGGGGGTACAGGGTACGGGCCTGATTCGGGGATTGGGACGACTGTTGAGCCAGACTCCGCGGGCCGATGGGGTGCAGATTTCTTATGAGCATACGGGTACCGCGACATCGGAGCCGCTTTATATTGCGCTGGATGTGCCCGAGAATAGCAAAGAGCAGTTGGAGATTGAGGTGGTGGTGACGGATTTAAACAGACCGAATACGCCCAGCGTGAGCAAGCAGGCGCAGTTTTTGCTGGGTGATTAGGGTTTAGTAGATGCGTTTGATGATGTGATATCCGGCTGGGGTTTTGACGGGTCCGCCGACCTTGCCGGGGTCGATTTTTTTTACGGCTTGTTCGAATTTGGGCAGGAGTGTGCCGGGGAGGAATGCGCCGAGGTCGCCGCCCTGTCGCCCGGATGCCGTGTCGGTGGAATAGAGTTGTGCGAGCGCTTCAAATTTTGCGCCTGAGTTGAGTTGTTCGAGGACAAGCTGGGCGTCGGCTTCGGTTTTGACGAGGATGTGTTGGGCGCGCATTTCTCCGGCTTCGCGTGCTCTTTGGAGCGCGTCCATGCGCGTTTTGGTTTCTCGAAGGTTTTCCTGGGCGAGTGCGTGATTGGGTTGGAGACGGACAGCGGTTTGAAAGTGCTGGATGGCGTCTTCATATTGGCCCAATTCGAGGTGCGCACTGCCCATGTTATTGTACGCGTCGGCAAAATTGGGTTTGTATCGGATGGCTTTTTCGTATTGTGGGATGGCATCCCGGTATCTGCCTGCATAAGTGTAAAGTAGTCCGAGGTTGTGGTACACGTCGGCGTAGTCGGGTTTGAGTTTGAGTGCCTGCTGGTAGCTCGCTTCGGCTTCCCGGTGATTGCCAGCCATGGTGTGGGCAGCGCCCATGTTGTTGTGGATTTCGTGGTTGTCGGGGTCGTATTGGATGGCGCGCTGGTACGCGGTTATGGCGCTGTCGAGTTGGCTATGCGCGACATAGGCGACGCCGAGGTTGAAGTGGGCTTCGGCAAAGTCGGGTTTGACGGCGATGGCTTTTTGATATTGTGCAATGGCATTGGCATACTGGCCTTTTCCAACGTAGAGATAACCGAGGTTGTTGAGGGCGTCAATTGCATCGGGACTCAGGGCGAGGATGGCTTTGTATTCTTCGATTGCGAGGTCGATTTTGCCTTCGTGGCGATATTTTTCGGCCTGTTCAAAGTGGATGCGGACCTGGCGTTCAGTGCAGCCGAAGAGCAGGATGGCTAATAGGATTAAAAGATAGGTACGTGGGATCATAGGTGAAGGATGTTGATTTCCGCAATGTGTTGGGTATGGACAGTCTCAGGGGGAAAATAGCGTATTTTGGTTTTTGGGACAACTATTTATGAAACTCCACTTTTTGGGCGGTGCCGACGAGGTCGGTGCTTCCTGTACATTGATTGAGATCGAAGGGCGACGCATTCTGGTGGATGCGGGTATTCGAATGGGGGCTGCACAGGGATCGCAGTTGCCCAATTTTTCTGTGCTGGACGATGTAGGTATGCCCGATGAGGTGCTGATTACACACGCGCATACCGATCATACGGGTGCGTTGCCGGTGTTGGTGAATAGTTTGCCGGCGGATGTGAAGGTGTATTCTACGCCTGCTACACAGGCGATTACACGGGTGTTGTTGTCAGATGCTGTGAAACTGATGGCACAAGACCGGGATGGCGAGTTGCCGCTTTATCCGCCCGAGGCAGCCGATGCGGCATTGGGGCGCATGGTGGATGTGCCGTGGCTTGCGACGGTGCCGATTTGCGATGGTGCGTTGACCGCGACCTGGATTCCCGCCGGGCATATTTTGGGTGCGGCGTTGGTCTATATTGAGGGTGTGCGAGAAAGTGTGTTGATGACGGGCGATGTGTCGGTTGCCAATCAACTGACTATTCCGGGGATGGTTGTGCCGCAGTGCCGACCCGATGTGATGGTGATGGAATCGACGTATGGCAATCGCCAGCACGCGGATCGCACCCAGCAAGAGGCCGCGCTTGCATTGCGCGTGGCGGAGGTGGTTGAAGCGGGCGGTAAGGTGCTGGTTCCCGCTTTTGCCGTGGGGCGTGCCCAGGAGGTTATTCTGATTCTGGCGCGGGCGATGCGGCGCAAGCAGATTCCGGAGTTTCCCGTGTTTGTCGATGGGATGGTGCGGTCGGTCAATGCGGTGTATTCTGCGTTTGGCGATGATCTCGCGCCACAGGTGCGGCGCAGGGCACAGCGCGATGAGGATATTTTTTATTCGGATACTGTGGGGGCGGTGTCGTCACCGGCTGATCGCCGCCGTGTTTTGTCGGGGCCGCCGTGTTGTATTGTGGCGTCTTCGGGGATGTTGGTTGGGGGTGCGTCGAGTTTTTATGCCGAGCATTTGGCTGGCGATGCGTCGAATTTGATTGCTATTACGGGGTATCAGGATGAGGAGTCTCCCGGGCGTGCGCTGTTGGATCTGATGCAGGCGAGGGATCCCGAGGAGCGCGTGTTGATGTTGAATGGTCAGCGCGTGCGCGTATCGTGTCAGGTGGAGCCTTATTCGCTTTCGGCGCATGCAGATGGGGGCGAGTTGACGGGGTTGGTTCAGAGGTTGAAACCGCGTACCTGCTTTTTGGTACACGGCGATGCAGAGGCGCGCGGCGCATTGTCTTCGATGGTGGATGTTTATTTGCCAGAAGGCGTGCAGTTGCCGGAAAATGGCGGTGTGTATTCCGTGGCGGCGATGGGGGCGATGCGACAACGCGGCTATGGTCGGCGCGTTTCACGGGCGGGTATTGCAGGCGGAAGGCCGCTGAGCGATGATACGCTTTCCGAGGTGCACAATTATGTACGGGAAACGGGCGCGAAGGGGCCGTTTCGCGCACAGGAATTGGCGGAGATGTGGTTCGGTACGGAGATGACGACGCCGTCAGAGGTGGAGGCTTTTCGGTTGTTGTTGTCGGCTTCGCGGGCGTTTTTTGAGCCGGATTATCGGCGGGCGTTTTTGTTTTATACAAAAGAGGTGTCAGAAGCCGCCGGGCCGATGGAGATGAATGAGGCCCGTGCGTATATTATGTCGGCTTTTCCGCCCGGTGCGGGATTGTTTAAGTGTAGCGCATACATAGATGAGAGTGTGTATGAATTGGCTTTTTATTTTCCCGATGTGGTTCGAGAGCAGTATGGTGAGATGCTTCTCAGGTTGGAGGATGAGACGGGCTGGTCGCTCAGGTTGCGGGAGACGCCGCATCAGGGTCGGCTTTTTGAAGAGGCGCGAGAGGCAGTGCCCGCGGATGTAAGGGTTTTGAAAGCGCCTGCGCTACATCTGGATCAAAAGGCGGTGGTGTTGGCTGTTGATGTGGGGGGGGTGGATGATTGGGAGCGGGTGAGCGGTGATGCGGCGGCGGGTTTTAAGGCAAAGACGGGTTTTGATTTGATACTGGATTGGCCAGGGGGGGTAAAGACAGAAGTCGCAATTCCGAAGAAGGGAGAGGATGCCTGGGAGATCAATAAAGCATATAGCGAGATCCGAAAGGCGTTTGGGGATCAACCCCACGCGCCGTCAAAAATGGGTCTGAAGAGCGGTTCGTATATTGAAGCGGCTTTTATTTCCTCTCAGGTGGGCAATCGCTATCGCGGGTTGCTGAACGCGGTGGGAGAGAGGATTGGGTGGGAGATTCGGGTGCGTCCGTCTGCCAATCAAGATGAGATTGCCCGGGAAGCGCGCGCAATTACGCCAGAAGCGTGCGTGGTGCGCGGTGCGGCGAAAATTTATCTGAATGAGAATCGCGTGGTGGTGCCAGTGGCGATGGTGCCAGAAGATGCAGGTTCACGCGCAACAGAATTTGAAGAGTGTACGGGTTTTACAATTGAGTGGGATAATCGGTGAGAGGTAGGGGCGGGTTTTAAACCCGCCCCCGTTAATAGGAGAAATAATATGAGTGATTTTCCAAGTCCATTTGCCAATCCGATGCCAGGTGTGCGTATTGTGGAAGGCGCACCGGCGGTTTCGCGACCGAGTAGGGAAGAGGTTGAGGCGTTTCCGGCAGAGGCGGTTAAGTTGCTGGATCAGCGGCAGTCGGCACAGCGGGTTGCTGTGGATAGGTACGCGCTCGATTGGGCAAGGGGACGACATTTTGTGATTGTTGGAGGGACGGGGTTGGGTATTGGCTGTTCGGTGGCAGCGGCTTTGCTGGATTTGGTTGCCGAGAGCGGCAGTCTGACGGTGGTAGCGCGCGATTTGTCGAGGTCGCTGGGATATGCGACGGGTGAAGAGATGCAGATGCGCGCAGATGCGGCAGGTTTTGGCGACCGTTTTCACTGGATTAATGATGGGTACGCTTTGGAGGGAAGGGCGCTGGATAAGATCGTAGATGCGCTCAATGCAGCCGATGCAAAGGATGTGATTTATGTCAATTCTACGGCAGCAGCGAGTTCGGGGATTTTGCCGGGTTATCCTCCGGCATTTGTGAAGGATGTCGATGGAGAGGGTTTGTTCCAGTGGCAGTTGACGCCGTTGTCTGAGCGCGCTGTTGAGGCGACCAAATTTGTGATGGGCGATATGGCTGTGCAGTTTACAGATGTGCTGATGGATTCGGGTATTTCCGTGGCTGTGACGGCTTTTTGCGATTGGCGCGGTAGTTTGGACAAGCCGAGCCGCGATCCAGAAGCGGTGGAATACGGGCGCAATGGCGCGTATTCGACGAGTTTGTATTTGCCCAAGGATGCGATTCAAGCGGCGACTTCTGCGGCTTATGGCACAGGTCGCAAGGTGGTGAATGTGTTTTTCCCGGTGATGCGGACGCGCGCGTTGCCGTTTATTCCGGGCGGTACGACGATGTCTTATGTGTACGATAAATTGATGGAGAGAGCGGGTATTCGGCGGGTGGATGTGCCTGAGTTGGGGTTGGGGATGATAGATGTTATTGGCAAGACGCTGGCGACCGATGATTTTAATCCTTTTCCGCGATTGGACGCGCACGAGATGCCGCTGGATTTGTGGTTTTATGAGGTGGTCAAGCAGTTGAATGAAGATGAGAATAGTCCGTTTTATTACAAGAGATGGTTTTAGGGGGGAGACAGCGAAAAAACGGCACTGGTAAGATCTGTACACCAGGATACACATTGAATAGGTGCATCCATCTGTATGCAGTGCATCCTGGCGGATGCACCTTTCTTATCTTCATATAAATCAAATATTTATTTATATTTTACTTAAATAAGCGGTTATAAGTGCATCCTGGCGGATGCACTTGCGCCAGGATCCCGCAGGTGTAGCACAAATAATTCTTAAATTTTATCTCTTTGTTTTTCAAGCACTTGAGTGTCTTCAAGTGCTTTTTTTTATTTGAAAACGTTTTCTGGCACGCATTTTGCACTATAAAAAGGGGAAGATCGTAAAGACATTCGTTTTTTGCATGAAAGGAGGATAACATGACAACGGAAACGTGACACAAGCTGACTTTGAGCGGTGAATGATAGATACGGCTGGCCTGTCTATACTTTGCGGAGACAGGATAAATACTTTTTGACACGGACAACCCTAACAAGGAGATTATAGATGAACCGTTTTTTAAAACAGTGGACGATGCCCATTCTGGGATTTATTGTGCTGAGTCATGCCGCCGATGCACAACAATCTTTTCGCGCAAAGGCAATTGCCCAGATCGCAGAACAATTTCCCAATAGCGAGAAGTCACCCCAACAGATTTACGACGAAGGACTCATCTGGCATACGGCAAAGATATTTGTCAAACAATTCAGAAATTTCGAGTTGGGGGCATTGACGGGACCCATTGACGAAGATAGCTACCGCACAGTGACGACACAAGTGCCAGGGCCTGTGGGTTCAGTCACTGACAGTTCAGCGACGCCTCCCGGTCCCGGTAATATTCCCGGTGGCATAACTTCAGAGGATACTTCATCCGTTGTCGTGAATGAATCTGACACGACCAGGACCATCACCCAGCGCATTGATCGCCGCTCCATATTCTTCAGTGAAGGGCACGCGGTGACCACAACCGCCGAGCAAGATTATACTGAGGCGGAGCGTCGAGAGATTCGCAAGACCTTTCTGAGTATGTTTGTGGATTTACCCCCGGATGTGCGTATCGTGATTGAACCTGAAAGCATCCAGTATCACGGTCAAACAGCCACGGTTACAGCGCAGTGGAAATACGACATTGTGGGTACTGCCACGCGGTTGAGTCGTCCTTACCAAAACCAGCCTCCGGGTTCCCTCACGTTGCGAATGTTGCGTGTAGGAGACAGTTGGTTGGTGACAGACTTTCGCGGTTTGGTCAATGGATTGAAAACCGGTGTGACAAGTCGCTAAATAGCGGAGGTTGCGATGAGGTGCTTTTGGTGCATTCTGCTTGCGTTTTTCATTCTGAGTTGTGGTGATAAAGGTACAGGACCAGAACCGATAACAGAACCAGAGCCAGAACCCATCCCCAAACCCAGGACCAGTGACCTGATCATTGACCTGCCAGGTGGGGTAAGGATGGCTTTTATATGGGTTGAACCGGCGGACACACTTGGTAAAGGCTATTACCTTGGGAAATATGAACTCACGCAGCAACAGTGGGAGCAAGTGATGCACACCTCACCCTGGCCCCAGAGAGAGGGGCAGGGCTTCACGGAACCAGTTTATCCTGCCTACAATATTTCTTGGTTTGATGCACAAGATTTCGCGAAGAAGTTGACGGACCTTCAAGATGACGGCATCTACCGCTTACCAACCTTCACAGAATGGATATATGCCTGTCGGGGAGGCACAACAACCACCTGGTTTTTTGGAAGTAGCTCTGATTCTCTGAGTGACTATGCCTGGTGGGGCAAGAATGTGGATAGCGCGCAAATCGTGGGTACTAAATTGCCCAATCCCTGGGGATTTTATGATATGTATGGCAATGTGTGGGAGTGGGTACAGGATCACCACGGTGCTTATTTAGTGGGTATATGGACTTATAGAATAGGCGGCAGTTATGATACGACGTCCCCGGCAGACATAATTAGCACGATTCAGATTTTTCACTATAATGCACGCGTTCCAGACGTAGGCGTGCGAATATTGCGAGAAGGACCAAAAGTCTCGCAGCCGTAAAAAAGGTATTGGAAGAACAATCATTAAACATAAAAGGAGAATAGAATGCGTTGTAACAGACCGAAACCTGTTTTTGGGATTTTTCATCTTTTGTGTGGATTACTTATGGTCAGTGTGGTTCTTGGAATAAATGCTATTTCTTCTGTGGAAGCGGTGACGCAGATCGGTCCGGGTGATCGAATCTTTTTTCGCGGAGATCAGTGGGCGAAAAATCGCACCGCATCGCAAACTGGATTTGAGGTGATCCGGTTATCGAGTGCCGAATCACCATCTCTCATGAGCTATGTTAGAGATACCCTCAATCTCAAACTGATGGTTGGATTAGGTCAAGATGTTGTTCCGGATGATAGACTTGTCAATGGTGCAAGACATTGGCCTGGGGATACGATGGAGACCAAACTATCCATATTTCGCGCTAAGTTGGCAAATTGGCTCGGTACACACAGCCTTGATATATCTGCCTTCCATTTTAATCTCGAATATGCGGAGAAATTTTATAAAGAAAGGCATCCCGATAGTACCAGGCGGGTTGATGCATTGAAAGATACCATGACATTAATCATAAAGAATTATCAGCGCACAATCCATGAAGTATGCGATTCACTGTCAATCGATTCATATCCAAAACTCTGGGTTTTCAGTGCAAAAGGA
>JAPPAB010000007.1 GCA_026705765.1 Gemmatimonadota bacterium | reverse complement strand
GTCTTTGACGATGTTTGTGGGCAAGGATGATGGTGTAACCGTCTATAGTTCGATTGGTTCAACGTCGCTTTCTGGATTGGGCAATTTGTTTATTCCGATCTTGATTGCAGCACTTATTGTGCTCAATACGATGATGGGTGCTGTGTATGAGCGTTTTCGAGAGATCAGTATTTATTCTTCGGTGGGATTGGCTCCCAATCATATTGCCGCACTTTTCCTCGCGGAGGCCGGCGTATTTGCCACACTCGGTGCGGTTATGGGATATTTAATTGGACAGGTTCTGGTGCTCATACTTTACAATGAGGGATTGTTGGGAGGCCTGGAATTGAATTATTCGTCGCTGTCTGCAATTTCCGCCACGTTGATTGTGATGGCAACGGTATTTCTCTCCGCGCTTTATCCAGCCAAAAAAGCCGCTGATATGGCCGTGCCCGATGTGACCCGCAAATGGGAATTTCCCGACCCGGATGGCGACCGGTGGATATTTGATTTTCCCTTTACGGTGGGAGGTGCCGAGGTATTGGGCATGTACTCTTATTTGACCCGGGTTTTTGAATCTTATGGCGAGGGGTCGGTGGGTGATTTTGTTGCCGATCACGTGAAGTTCTGGTCTGAGGATCACGAGGGAGAACCGCAATACAATATTGATCTGACGGCCTGGCTGGCGCCTTACGACCTGGGGATTAGCCAGGAAGTGCAGTTAAAAGCTATTCCAACGGGTGAGCACAATATTTACAAGATTGAAGTGGTGATCAATCGCTTGAGTGGCGATGTGGCGTCTTGGAAACGGATCAATCGCGGATTTTTGAATGTGTTGAGAAAGCGATTCCTGGTCTGGCGTACAATTCCGGGCGACATGAAGTTCAATTATGCAGAAGACGGACGCCGGGTGTTGTCTGGCGAAGTCGCGGCAATAGCATAACGCGCAGATTTTGTGAATTTCCTTCTGGGAGGCAATTTTGGCAACCGATGAACCAAGAGATACTGAAGAAACAAAAGAGGATCTGACGGAATACGAACAGATTATGCCAGAGGACGCGCCTTTTGAAGATGGCTTTGGCTGGAAGACGATATGGGCGACGGCGTTCGTTGGGATTGTTATGTTGCCAGGGGCGATTTATCTGGGCCTGGTGACCGGGCAGAGCATGGCTGGCGCGTCTGAGTGGGTGACGATTATTCTCTTTTTAGAGATTGCCAAGCGCTCTTTTGTTCGGCTCAGGACACAGGAAATTTTGATCATCTACTGGGTCGCCGCAGGGCTGTTGGGCATTGGGGTAAAACTCGGTTCTGGTGCACATCTATACGGTGGACCTTTTGGGGGGTTGATCTGGGATCAGTATTTGATTCAGTCACCCGCGGCAAAAGGTCTGGATAGTTATATTCCAAATTGGGTGACGCCGCCTCTGGATTCGCCGGTTTATGCCGAGCGCACGTTTGTGCATCCCGACTGGATTTTGCCGGTGTTGATTCTGTTTCTGGTCATGATTATCAATCAGGCTGCGCGGCTGTCCTTTGGGTATGTGATGTTTCGCATTACCAGCGATATCGAGCAATTGCCTTTTCCGCTGGAGCCCGTTCAGGCACGGGGTGTCACCGCACTGGCTGAAACATCGGCCAAAGCCGAGGGGTGGCGATGGCGCGTGTTCAGTACGGGAACCTGTATTGGTCTGGTGTGGGGATTGCTCTATGTGGTTGTGCCCACATTGTCGGGCATTTTTCTGACTGAGACTGTTCAGGTTTTGCCCATTCCGTTTATCGATTTTACAGCCGAGGTAAAGACTATATTGCCCGCCGCTGTGTTTGGCATAGGAACGGATTTGGGGCATTTATTATATGGTTTTGTCCTGCCGTTTTACGTGGTGGTGGGGTCATTTATCGGTGCTGTGCTTGCCAATCTGGTGATTAATCCACTGCTTTATACTTACACAGATGTCTTGAGCCGATGGGCGCCTGGTATGACGGCGATCCCCGCGAGTATTTCCAATCGGTTCGATTTCTGGCTGAGCTTTGGAATCGGTACTTCAATCGTGATCGCACTCACCGGTTTTTATATGATAGGCAAAACCCTGTTGGAGCAGCGCAAGCTGAAACAGGAAACAGGACATCATTCTATAAACATCAGTATGGAGGATTTGCCCGAGGGCCGGGGTGATCTGCCGATGAAGTGGCCTCTCGTGTTGTGGGTCATGGCATCTTTTGCCGCCATTGGGTTGTGCCAGTGGCTCGTGCCAGAGTTTCACTGGGGATGGCTGGTTTTCTTCGCATTTATTTATACGCCTGTTTCGTCTTATATTGGTGCCCGGATGATCGGTCTCACGGGAAGCCCTTATGGGGCGAGCATTCCCTATATTCGGGAAGCGGCCATTTTGTTGTCGGGATATAAGGGGGTGGCGGTGTGGTTTGCCCCCATTCCACTGCACGACCACGGGCTGGCCGTGCGGCAGTTTAAGCAACTGGAATTGACCAAAACAAAGATCGGCAGTTATCTCAAAATGGTCGTAATTACGATGTTTGTGATTTTCATTTGCAGCTTTATGTTCTATGAGTTTATCTGGCGATTGGGACCCATCCCATCTTCCACATATCCTTATGTCCAGCTATTTTGGCCCTATGAAGCCACGATGCAAACCGTATGGCTTAAATCGACTTTGCCACCCGAAGAAGTACAGGGTACTGTAGGTATGGATCTTTTAAGAGAAATTATCGTCCCCAAATACATTCTCACAGGGTTGGTTTCTGGTGGACTTCTCTATCTGGTACTGGTCGCAGCCAAGGTCCCCGTTCTGGCGTTTTTTGGTTTTGTGAATGGCCTGGCGCAATGGCCGCATTTTGTCATTTTGAATTTTGCCGGGGCGATGCTGGGACGATATCATTTTCAAAAGCGGTTTGGCGAGTCCAAATGGAAGGCTTACGCGCCTATTTTAGTCGCGGGTTATTCCTGCGGTATGGGGCTTATTGGCATGACCTCAATTGCCGTGGCTTTGATATCCAAAGCTGTGTCTCAAGTGGTTTTCTGAGATAAATAATGATGGTGGAACTTTTATTCGGGCATGTGTCGTCTAATTTGTTGCGATATATGCCCGGATTTTTATAGGCATTTTTACAACTTTTTCAAAGGAGCAGATTATGCAGAGGTTTCGACTTTTCGGTTTTTTGGCAGTGGCGATGCTTCTGGCCGCGTCCTGCGATGTGTGGGCACAGCCTCAAAGAGGCGGTCAAGGGCAAGGGCAGCGCGGTCAAGGGCAACGCGGCGGCGTTCAGGTGCAGCGTTTTTTGCCGGTTGAACAGGCGCTGTCTTATCTGGCATTTAACGAGAATGTGGCCCTGAGTGATGAGCAACTCGTCAAGGTGCGTGCGTCACTTAAGGGGATTTATGCAAAACGGCAGGAGTTGCAAAGAAGTCTGCGCGGAAGTAACGACCAGCAGGCGGCCATGCAACAGGTGCGCGCGCTGCGAATGGAAATGACACAGGGTTTGACTGCTATTCTCAATGAGAATCAGACAAAGGTATTTCAAGAATATATGCAGCGGATGGGTCAGCGCGGGCAACGCGGGCAGGGTCAGCGCGGGCAGCGCGGCGGCCAGGGTGGTCAGGGTGGTCGTGGTGGTCGTGGTGGCGGTGGTGGCGGTGGTGGCGGTGGTGGTGAGTAGAGGTTTCTATCCCTGTTCTTTGCTGAAGATGTCAAAACGCGGGTTTCTTTCAAGAAGCCCGCGTTTGTTTTTTGGGCACGCTTGTTTATTATAAAAAAATGGGTTACATTATCTTCCATTGCAATGGGAGGGTTCTGTGGTACCTGAGTCTATCAAACATCTCAAGCGGCCTTTTTCATTTGCGGTTGTGAGTGATACGCATTTTGTGACGCGGGATTTTATTGGGCAGGCGTTTGACGCGACAAGACCGCTCAGCACTGAGGGGTATGTGGAAAATGTGACCTATTCGCTTGCGCCAATGATGGATGCTCTGCGCCATCTCAAACCAGATTTTATAATTTTGACAGGCGATGTGGCCGAACCTCCGCTGGATCCAGAACGCCACCGTGAGAATCTCAAGGCTGCACTGGATTTTTTTGCAACTTGCGATATTCCCCTGATCGTCGCTCGCGGCAATCACGATGGTGTTGCGGCTTTTGATGAGGTTGTGGGACCGCGTATTGCAAAGTTTTTAGGTGAGACGCCCAAAGCGCATTATTTTTCGTTTGAGGTGGATGGTTGCCAGTTTATTGTCCTGGATACGCCGTTTTGGAATCCCGAGCAATGTCAGTGGCTCAATGCCGTGTTGAAAGAAAACGCTTATGCCCCGTTGTTTTTACTGGGGCATCATCCTATATGGCCGATAGCACGCGCTTTTTTTTATAATCGCGATTTTCAAACGGATATGGTCAATCTTCTGTCTCAGCACGCGATTGATGCCTATTTTTGTGGGCATTCACACAATCAAAGTATTGTGTTGCACCGCACGCCCCATTTGCCAGTGTTGCAGTGTATGGGTGCTCTGGTCGGATTGTCTGATGCACCGCCGCTTCCTCTCGACCACGTTCAAGCCCTTTTGCCCCCGCCAGATGATCTCATGGCTGTTTGGCCCGGATATATTGAAAATACAGCTCCGGGATGGTTTATGGGATATGTTTCACAGGGCCAGGCGCGCGTGGAATGGCATCATATTAACCGCGGAGCTGAAGCTATGGTGCACTGGTTTCGTCCTGGCGACATTCAGACTTTTTGGTCGATGGATCCCGCGCCTCCAGCCCAACTCATTGAAGCCAATTTGCAGCGTATTCGCCAGGGGATGCTCCGTTTTTGTGCCTGGGATAGTATGGGAGATGCGCGCGTATTTCTCAATGGGAATGAGATTGGTCTTTTGCCACGCGCAGATAATTTTACGCCCAGTCGCCTGTCTTTACCGCCCAACGCGCTTGCTTGTTTGCAAATGGAAAATAAGGTGCATATTGAACCTGCTGAGGGAAGTGAGATGACGCTTGGCAATCTGGTTCTCGAAGTGGTATTGCCCGGTGGCCGTTATGTGCGGTCTCAGGTTTTTGAAGAGATTTATACGTGGTCTAACCGGTGGGAGGGGTATGAATATGAGATGTTGCAAAAGATGAAACCGGGACGATCGTTAACAACAGTGTTGTCTTTCAGGTGAGGATGTGATGGACGAAAGAAGAGATACCAATCGATTAATCCACGAGACCAGTCCGTATTTATTGCAGCATGCGCACAATCCCGTTGCGTGGTTTCCGTGGGGAGAAGAGGCATTTGAAAAGGCCGTTGCCGAAGACAAGCCCATTTTTTTGAGCGTGGGATATGCAGCCTGTCACTGGTGCCATGTGATGGCACACGAGTGTTTTGAAAACGAGACAATCGCGCAGATTATGAACGCGCATTTTGTCAATGTGAAGGTCGATCGCGAAGAACGCCCCGATGTCGATGAAATTTATATGAATGCGGTACAGGTTATGACTGGATCTGGCGGATGGCCTATGAGTGTGTTTTTGACGCCGCAGGGCGTTCCGTTTTACGGAGGCACGTATTTTCCGCCTGAGAGCAGGCACAACATACCGGGCTTTCCCCAGGTTCTGGAATCCGTTGCCAGACATTATCGGGAAAAAGGTGATAACGTCGCAGATGTGGCGAATCGATTGCACGAGCACTTGCGGGCGATGGCGCGTATTGATGCGTTGGCAGATGATTTGAGTGAGGCGGATTTTGACGGTGCATTTCAGAAGAGCAGATCGAATTTTGATTTTCAAAATGGCGGGTTTGGCACACAGCCCAAGTTCCCAAATTCGATGAATCTCGATGTGTTTTTGCGAACCCATTTGCGTACGGGGAATGACGAGGCACTCGCGATGGTGACTTTGACGCTGGAAAAAATGGCGCGCGGGGGCATTTACGATCAGCTCGGCGGGGGATTTCACCGCTACTCTGTGGATCGCTACTGGCTCGTGCCCCATTTTGAAAAGATGCTGTATGACAATGCACTGCTCGCACAGCTTTATACGCAGACTTATCAGGTGACGAGGCAGCCGCTTTTTGCGCGTATCGCCAGGTCAATTCTGGATTATACGCGCCGAGAGATGACCGCGCCAGAAGGCGGTTTTTATTCGACGCAAGATGCCGATAGCGAGGGGGAAGAGGGCAAGTTTTTTGTGTGGACGCCGCAGGAGGTGGTGGATCTATTGGGAGAAGAAGACGGTGCGGTATTTTGTCGGTATTTCGATGTGACGGAGCGGGGCAATTTTGAGGGTAAAAATATTCTGAATATTCCGCATGTTTATGAGGTTGATGAAGATGCGATAGCACGCGGATGTGCAATTTTATTTAAAGTACGAGAAGAGCGTGTAAAACCCGGGCGCGATGAAAAAATTCAGGTGAGTTGGAATGGGCTGATGATTTCGGCTTTTGCACAGGCGTATCGGGCGTTTGGCGATCCCGTTTATCTGGATAGCGCATCAGATGCGGCTCAATTTATCCTGGATAATATGTGTACGGGTCGCGGGTTTTTGTTGCATACCTGTAAAGATGGACAGGCGCGTTTCAATGCCTATCAGGATGATTATGCCTGTTTGATCGTCGGGTTAGTCGATCTGTACGAGGCGAGTTTTGAGCCTTCTTATCTCATTGCTGCCCGCGATTTTATGGAGGTGATGATCGATCAGTTCTGGGATGATGAAGATGGCGGGTTTTTCTATACGGGAAAAGATCACGAGGAGCTGATTGTGCGGTCAAAAAATCCCTTTGACAATGCCACGCCGTCTGGTAATTCGATGGGGGCGATGGCACTGCTGCGATTGGGAACCCTGCTGGAGCGCGAAGATTGGCGGGATATGGCCGCCCGTATTTTGCATCTTTTTGGCAGGCATATTCGGGAGGTGCCTTCGGGTTTTGGCAATATGATTTGTGCCCTGGATCTCTATTTGCAAGGGGCAGTTGAAGTCGCTGTTTTGGGGGATCGAGATAGAGAGGATACGGTTGCACTGCTCAATGTGGTGAATAAAACATGGCGACCCAATGTGGTTTTGTGCGGGGGAAGTGATCCCGTGTCTGACGCTGTTCCGCTTTTGAAAAATCGCGGCATGATCGACGGACGCGCCACGGCTTATGTCTGTCGCAATTTTGTATGTTCTGAACCCGTTACAGATGCCGAGGCACTGGAAAAATTACTGGATGAAGTTGGTTCGGGATACTAATTTGAACAAAGAAGTCAACAATCTAACAGCTAAATCCAAATGAAAGGATATGTCATGGCAGATGTTTTGATTATAGGCGATGGACCTGCGGGATTGAGTGCCGCGCTGTTTTTGGCGAAGAATGGTCAGAATGTGACGGTGTTTGGGCAAGATGGGACGCCGATGCACAAGGCGATGCTCTACAATTATCTGGGCATTCCCGAGATGACGGGGAGTGAGTTTCAGCGGGTAGGGCGCGCGCAGGTCCAGAATTTGGGTGGCGAAATTGAGGATGTAGAAGTGACCGATGCCGAAAAGACCGATGCCGGTTTTGCCGTTACAACGGCGGATGGAGGCCGGAGAGAGGGGAAGTATCTCATTTTGGCGACTGGTACAAATACCAAATTGGCCGAGGGGCTGAGTTTGGCTAAGGAGAACAAGGGTATTGTTGCCGATGGAGATGGCCGCACTTCGGTTGAGGGGCTTTTTGCAGTGGGTTGGAATACGCGTCTCATCCGCACGCAGGCGATTATTTCCGCAGGGCAAGGCGCCGCAACTGCGCTGGAAATTCTATCGCTCGAAGCCGGTGAAGATTTCCATGATTTTGATGTGGTTGAATGAGGTGAGATAAATTTCTTCGAGAGGTTCCAGGTCCTGTGCAGAGGGAGAGGTATCTGGAGCCTTCTTTTTTTAGTCTGAATGCTCAGGGTCAAGATGATTGGAAAGGAAAAAAATATGGCAGGACAAGGTTCTGGCGGCAATGTTCTGGCAGCTTTGTGTAGTTTTTTTATTCCGGGGTTAGGGCAGTTGCTTCAGGGGCGTTTGCTAATTGCCCTTTTCCAATTTGTTCTGGCGGCCATCCTGTGGTTTATCTGGATGGGCTGGTTGATCCACTTGTGGTCGGTTCTGAACGCGGCTCGGTGGAGACCAGGAGATTAAGAGGATTGTCTGGTGAAAATTGATGCTGCGGAAATTCGATATGTCGAGTTGCCACTGATTTCGCCGTGGCGTACGGCTTATGGCGAGGATGCGACGATTCATTCGGTGATGGTTAAACTCTCGGGGGGAGGAACCGCTGCCTGGGGTGAGGCTACGCCATTTTATGCGCCGACTTATTCGGCCGAGTCAGCCCGATCTGTTTATGAGACGGCGCGGGAATTTTTTTTGCCATATCTGGTGGGAGAGCAGATAGAGACGGCGGCGGAACTGATGGCGCAGATTGCGGTGTTTAAGGGCAATCCTTTTGCCAAAGCGGCTGTGGAAACCGCGTGGTGGGCATTGGATAGCAAGTTGAAGGGCATACCGCTCTGGCAGTCACTGGGTGCAATTGATCCGACAGTGGCATGTGGTGCTGATTTTGGTGTGCAGGATACGATTGATGAGCTTTTATCGCTGATTCAGGGGGCAGTAGATGTGGGATATCCGCGTATCAAATTGAAGGTACGACACGGATGGGATATCGAGATGCTCAAAGCCGTGCGTTCGGCTTTTCCCGATCCCGTTATTCATGTGGATTGCAACTCGGGATATGATTTGAATGCGGATTTTGATACGCTCAAGGGATTTGATCAGTTCAATTTGGCGATGATTGAACAGCCATTGGATCATTTAGATTTGATTGAACACGCAGAGTTGCAAAGCCAAATTGAGACGCCAGTGTGTTTGGATGAGTCGGTTAAACGCCCGCGGGATTTTGAACTCGCCCTGAAAATTGGCGCATGTCGCGTGATCAATGTAAAACCGGGGCGTGTGGGAGGTTTGTTAAATGCCGTGCAAATTCACGATATGGCGCGCGATGCGGGTATAGATGCGTGGGTGGGCGGGATGTTAGAGAGTGGAGTTGGCGCCGGGATTTGTGCGGCGTTGGGTACGTTGTCGGGATTTAACTATCCGGCCGATGTGTTTCCATCTCGCAAGTTCTATGTTGAGGATATTACAGATCGGTGGATTGAGCAGGATGAGAATTGCAATGTGGTACTGGATGAGACGCCCGGTGTTGGGTTTGATCCAGTTCCCGAGCGTCTGGAGAAGGTGACGGTTATGAAGGCGGTTGTAGAAGCGTAAATTTCCCCTCTATCGGTTCTACGGTGACGGATACGGTGAGCGCGTGTTGACCACCGCCCAGGACTACGCCTTTGAGAGGGGTGACGTCGGCAAAGTCTCGGCCCCAGGCTAAGGTGATGTGCCGGTCATCACCGGGTATGAGGTTGTTGGTCGGATCAAAGTCGATCCAGCCGTGATTGGGCAGGTACACAGAGAACCAGGCGTGGGAGGCATCCGCGCCAATCAGGTGTTCTGTGTCGGGAGAGGGCAAGGTTTCGAGATAGCCGCTGATATAGCGCGCGGCCAGACCCATAGCGCGGAGGCAACCGATAGCCAGGTGGGCAAAGTCCTGACACACGCCTTTGCGGTGTTTGAACACATCGGATAATGGCGTGGATATGGTGGTGAATCCGGGTACGTATTCAAAGTCGCTGTAGATGCGTTGGGTGAGGTCGCTAACCGCTTCTATAAAGGGACGGTCTTTAGAAAATGACGGTTCTGCATATTTTATCAACTCGGGGACGGTAGTGGCTTTGGGAGAATCCAGTACAAATTGGCGCACTGAAAGAAGGTCGGGATCGGTAGTGGTTTTGAGGATGTGACACACGGTTTCCCAGGGCATATCGCTGGTCAATTGGGTTTGCGATACGATATGCACATCGCTTTCGGCTGTGACTGAGAGGATATTGTGGGACTGCTCGATGGAAAAATAGGCGGTGCGATTGCCAAAAAAATCTTTTCGCTCGCGAAAAAATGCTGGCTGTGGATTGATGGTGATGTGGCTATTCAAGCAGGTCTGATTAAAAAAACTGCGCGGATTCAAGCGGGCTTGATTGTGAGACAGGCTCACGGTCTCTGCATATTCGTAGTGGCTCTGGTGTGTGATGCGATAATTCATGCGCCAAAGTTCCGGTGTGGATGACCGTCAATTACCCAGGTGTCTTTGCTGTGTACAAACGTATGCGCAGGAACGACAAAATTGTCGCGCTCGGGTGCGCTGCGCGTGAGGCCTCCGGGCATTACCGAGTATGTATTTTGGTGGGAGACTGCAAAGGCAGTGAGGGTGGTGTAGCGAGATTCGAGATGGCCCTTGATCAGGGAAGGTGCGGTTGCAAAACTGACGTGTTCCTGGCCTGCGTAATGGGTGGGGTTTGCCCTGATGCGATCGCGCCAGGCTTCGCGCTCGGCGTGGCTGAGCAAGGCGCCGAAGACGCGGGGAATAGCGGATTGCTGATCAATTGGGCAGAGTATCAGACTGTCGAGATGGTCGAGCACATAGTTCATTTCCCGCACTTGCCCGCACCACCAGGTGGCTATCGAGGGCAGGATGAGATCTTCGCCCAGCAAGTGTCGTGCAATGCCGGGCAAAAAAGGCATCAAGCCCAAATTTTCGAGCATACTACTGCCCAGGGGATTGGCAATGGCTACGTGCCCATTTCGCACAGCATCGAGTAGCCCGGCAACGCCGAGTTGTGATTCTTCGTTGAGTTCCAATGGGTCGCAAAAATCGTCATTGATGTGGCGCAAAATAATATCGACGGGATGCAGACCATCGATGGATTTGAACCACACGCGCCCATCGCGTACGGTAAGGTCATCGCCTTGCACAAGGGTATAGCCCAGATAAGCCGAGAGACATGCATGTTCGAAATAGGTGGCGTTAAAAGGTCCCGGGGTCAGTATGACGATCCGGGGATTTTCTTTATTGTGAGGAGCAATTTCAGATAGGCCGGCCTGAAAGGTGCGAAAAAAATGGGCTAGGCGCCGCACATTGCAGTCGTTGAATAAGGTAGGCATGATGCGCGACATTGTGGTTCTGTTTTCGAGCGCGTATCCCAGGCCCGAAGGTGCCTGTGCGTGGTCGTACAAAACCCACATCTGTCCATCGGGGCCTCGCGCGAGATTGGCGGCATAGACGCGCAACTGATGCTCGGCAGGTAGAAAGACATCTTTGCAGGGCCTCAAAAAACCGGCGTGATTATAGATGAGTTCAAAAGGCAACAGGCCCTCTCGGATGAGTGTTTGGGGACCGTAGATGTCTTTGAGTACGAGGTTTAGTAATTCGGCGCGTTGAGATATCCCTCGCGCAATATGGGTCCAGTCATTGGCCTGAAGCAGCAGAGGTATGGGATCGAGTTCCCAGGGGTGGTGCAAGCCATCGGGGTCGCTGTGTACGTTGTACGTAACGCCGTTTTCGCGGAGCAGCAATCGCGCTTCCTCGTGGCGATGCGCCAGTTCTTTGCTGCCCATGCGTTCTATTGCGCGAAAAAAGGGATGCCAATGGGCGCGCACCCCGTCTTTTTGGTCCCACATTTCGTCGTAAGAACCGGATTCAAGGGCGTACCCTTCGAGCATATTCATCGGTTTCAGGCGGTCGTGGTGGAAGGTGAGATCGTAAAGAAGGTTTCGAAAATAGCGTTGTCAAGCTGGTTGAGCCGACTTTGAAATACGTCGAGGTATTCGTGCAGACCCCGCGTGATGATTTCATCTATACTGGTGTAATCCAGTTCGGCGAGCAGGCGACCCAGTACTTGTTCAGATGTGTTTTGGAAAGAGTCTTCGGGCGTACCCGATATGGTGTGCAAGGATTGATTGGCCCTGGAAAGACAGTATCGAATAGCGCGGGGAAATTCGCGGTTTAAGAGCAAGAAATCGACCACATTATGGGGTTCGATAGGGCCATATTGTTTGCGATACATTTCGAGGGCACTGGCAGATTTGAGCAGTGCCGACCACTGGATATTGTCAAAGGGTGTGCCCACATCATCAACTTCGGGCAATAAAAAGAAGTATTTGACATCGAGGATGCGCGAGGTTTTATCGGCGCGTTCTAAGTCCCGACCCAGTTGAGCAAATTGCCAGGCTTCATTGTGAGACATGGTGTTGCGCTGAATGCCTGTGAACAGGTGACTGGCCATGATGATATCTGTAAAGTAGGTATGGGGAGCATCCTGTGCCTGGGGTTTGTCGATATTTTGTACCTGCAAGTAGAATTTGTTAATCTGTTCCCACATTTCCGTTGAAATAATTTCTCGGATAGAACGCGCATTTTCACGGGCGTTTTGTAAGCAGGAGATAATGGAGTTGGGATTTACGGGACTAAATGTCAGGAAGTCGATGACGCTGGCCTGGTTGTCCGTTGCGTAGTTTTCGTAGAACAGGTCCTGGTCGCCTGTGGTGAGCACAAGCGGTTCCCACTGTCCTTTGGCTTCAACGGGTAAGTCGAGCATCAAGTGACAATTGACCTCAATAAAGCGGGCGACATTTTCGGCGCGTTCAAGATAACGACTCATCCAGTAAATGGATTCTGCTGTGCGGCTTAACATAAGATGGCTCGGCGTTAGTGCGTTTGTGAAAGGTACCTGGACGGGACAAGTGGATCGTCGCTGTCGTATAATACCCAGGTGTCTTTGCTTCCCCCACCTTGTGAAGAGTTGACCACCAGAGATCCTTTTTTAAGGGCCACGCGCGTCAGCCCGCCGGGCAAGACATAAGTATCTTCGCCATTGTAGAGGATATAGGGCCGCAAATCGACATGGCGGCCTTCAAAGTGGTCTTCTACCAGAATAGGGCTTCGCGAGAGTGCAATGGTGGGTTGTGCAATATAATTGCGTGGGTTTTGGGTGATGCGGTTGGCAAAGTCTTCGCGTTCGGCCCGTGTGGAATTCACGCCAATGAGCATACCGTATCCGCCCGACTCATTGGCGGCTTTGACCACAAGGGTGTCCAGATTTTCGAGCACATGCTGGCGTTGCTTGTCGTCCCAACAAACATAGGTGGGCACATTGGGCAGCAGGATGTCTTCGTTGAGATAATATTTGATGATTTGTGGCACATAAGCATATACGACCTTGTCGTCGGCAACACCTGTGCCGGGCGCATTCGCAAGGGCGACCTGACCGTTTTTATAGGCCTCCATGAGTCCGGGCACGCCCAGCATGGAATCGGGACGAAAGACTTCTGGATCGAGAAAATCGGCATCAATTCGCCGATAAATAACGTCGATGCGCTGAAAACCACGGGTCGTTCGCATCGATACAGAACCGTCGGCAACGACGAGGTCCCGCCCTTCGACCAATTCGATACCCATTTGTTGGGCGAGAAAGGCATGTTCAAAATAGGCCGAGTTATAGACGCCGGGTGTGAGTAATACGACCGTTGGCGATGTGACATGGGAAGGAGATAGAGAGCGCAGTGTATTGAGCAATTGAGCGGGGTAGTCATCTACGTGTCGCACATGAGAAGCTTCAAATACTTCTGGAAATATGCGTTTGAGAACCTCCCGATTTTCAAGCACATAAGACACGCCCGAAGGACATCGCATATTGTCTTCGAGAATGTAAAACTGGCCGTCTCTATCGCGCACGAGGTCAATGCCGGAAATGTGACACCACACATCTTTGGGGGGCGAAAGACCAATACAGGGTTTTAGAAATTCTCTGGCTGTGTCGATGACGTAGCGGGGAATGATGCCGTCTTTGAGGATTTTTTGCTCGGTGTAGATGTCGCAGATAAAGAGGTTGAGGGCCTGAATGCGTTGCACGAGGCCATTTTCGATGTAGGTCCAATCGGTATGAGAAACGATGCGAGGAATGATGTCGAAGGGAAAAATTTTTTCAACGCCGGCTTCGTGGCCATACACGTTGAACGTGATGCCCATGTTCATCAAGGCCAGTTCGGCGGCTTGATGGCGTTTTTGGAGTTCGTCTTTGGAGAGTTCGCCGAGTTTCTCGGTGAGCAATCGCGCGCCGGGATGAGGCGTGTTAGGAGATTCAAAGAGTTCGTCGTAAAATCCGCCGAGTTCATAAGATGAAAAGTCCATAGTGTTTACCATCTAGCAAAAGAATGGCTTATGTGACGTGGCGATAAAAAATAATAAGCCGATGGAGAGCACCTGTCAATTGTTTTTTCGGTGATCTGTATTTTGAAAGAAGGGGAAAAAGGATTGTTTGATTTGCGGTTTTAATCTATTATCTTTCTTCTACGATAGATCAGTATTATCATTTTTGAGGAGGTATGGTTATGGCTATTGCTACTCAAAGTTTCCAGGACCGACTCCTGGACGGGGACCTGACCCTAGATGTTTCTCCGGAAGTGGATCCGGGCAATCTGGTGTATCACAAATTGTGCTCTGCTGATGATTTTGAAGAAGGCGAAGGAAAGCCGTTTACGGTGGAGGGCACCCACATCGCGGTTTTCCGCTACGAGGGGGGGTTCAATGCGGTAGATAACCGCTGTCCGCACATGGGATATCCGATGTCCGAGGGCAGTGTTCGGGACGGAGTCCTGATCTGTCACTGGCACCACTGGGAGTTCGACCTTAAGACGGGCGGCTGTTTCATAACCTCCGGAGCCGGAAACGATCTGAAGAGCTTTCCCGTGGAGGTGCGGGGCGATGGGTGTTTGTACGTAGGGCTTGCGCCGGGTGAAAAAGAGGCGGCCAGACGCCGACAGATTGACCGGGGAAAGTATATTCTTGAGCAGGGACTGAAAGATCGGAGCTCGCTCCTGATTGCCAAGGCGATTACCGCGCTAAAGGCTGCGGGCGCCACGCCGCAGGAGATGATCCAGCAGGGACTTTTTTACGGGGCATATAAATCGAATGAGGGTTGGTCATCGGGCGTAGCCATTTTGACGCTGGCTGCAAATATGTGGGAAGATGTGGGCGAGAGGGACCACAATCTTTTTCTGGTTCACGGGCTGACACAGATTTCCAGACGCACATCAGGAGGTTCTCGGCGGCAGGGTTTCCCTTTGCCCAAAACATCGGACGAACCGGACCTGGCGACCCTCAAACGCTGGTTCCGGCGGCTGGTGGATCAGCGTAGCAGCAGTGCTGCACAGCGTATTTTGATGACCTTGTACGACCGTGGATATTCACCAGAAGAGATTGCGGATATCGTTTTTACCACGGCGACAGATTTCTATTTTACCGGGGACGGTCACGCGCTCGATTTCGCGAATAAGATGTTCGAGGCTTTAGATTATGTAGGTTGGGAAGGGGCGAATGAGATTTTGCGACCGATTGTGGTAGATTTAGTGGGCAGGGAACGACACGAGGAGACCGCCCGGTGGGAAGACAGCGTGCCGGTCCTGGAAGATATTTTCACCCGTCTGGACGAGATATGGGAAGCGAACCAGGAGAACCAGGCACCGCTGGATATTTCTGCTTTTACGCAGACGCTGCTGGGGGAGGAGTTCGAGCCGATTGTCGCCGAGATCGAAAACAAACTGCGCGAGGGTGTGAAGCCCACGGATATCTGCCGGGCGATGACCTATGCTGGAGCCATCCGCACGGCGCGGTTCCACCTCAAGAACGAGGGAGACTGGCACGATGTAGCGAATATTTACTCTTACGCCCATGCCCTCTATCGCGCTTTCCATCTGGCACCGAGCGCAGAGCTTTTGCGCGGCATTTTCCACGGCGCTGTATTTATGACCTATTTGCGCTGGCTCAACATGCCAGCGGCCCGCCTGCCGAGGGAAGGACAGCGTTTGGACGAGATGTTCGCGTCTGAGGACGAGATGTTGGACCGACTACAGGAGTTTGCGGATTTCCAGAAGGTCTTTGAGGCTGAGGTGCTGGTAAGCCAGTATCTGGAAGAAGGATACGATATCACGAAGCTCAGGCATACTTTGGCCCATATTATGCTGCGCGAGGATGCAGAGTTGCACATGTTCCAGGTGCTGGAGGTGGCGTTCCGGCACTACGATCTGTCGGACGATCCGAAGGAGAAGCGCATGCACCTGCTGGCGGCGACCCGGTATATTACCGCCCAGAAGGTGATGAAGGGGATTCTGTGGTCCACGGAGAACGCGGAGCGGCTACAGCGCGGGGAACTGTTAAGCGAACGGAATGACGATAATTAGGACAGGGGCCAGGTGAAGGCTGAGGGCTGAACAGGCAGTAGCGGGCAATATCCTGCTGCTGCCTGTTTTTGTTTGCCACTATCTGATCGATAGAAATTTCCCACCTTGCCGCGCTGATTCTTCGGCTGTAATGCAGGCATTGGCAACGGCGAGGGTGTCATCTGTTGAGATCGAGTTTTCTTTGTCGCGCGAAAGTGCATCGATCATATTTTCAACAAATGCATGAGTAGTCGAGGGAGGGAGTTTGGGTTCGTAAGTGCCCGATTTGTTGGAGACAATGAGCACGTGATCGTCGGCATAGGCGCGCAAGTGTGCCGAGCCTTCGGTGCCCATAATAATGAATCGCGTATCGCCAAAAGATCGCGCATCGTTTGGGGTGAGCCAATCGGCAGTGGCGGTGGCAAGTGCGCCATTGTCGAGTTGAAACGAAGCCTGGATGTGATCGAATGTGAGGCCCGTGGCGATGTGTTTTTTGAGCGTACCGAGCGCGTGAACACCCGTGTATTCTGCGCCGGTGAGCCAGCGAACCTGATCCACCCCGTGGCCCGCCAGGTCGTGGAATGTACCCACATATTTGTCTGCCTCAAAGTAGAGTGCGGGGGGATTTGCGCCGAGTTTGTGTGGATGCGTGGTGATGAGGCTCACGAGGTCGCCCAAATCGCCGTTTTGAATCGCCTGCCTCAATGCGATAAAGGCCCCATAACTACGGGAGGTGAAAAAGGTGGAGAGTTTGATATTGTTTTTGGCAACAGCAGTTTTGATGCGTTGTAATTCTTCCGCCGTTCGGCAGAGCGGTTTATCGAGTAGCATGTGGACGCTAGCTGCGGCACACGCTTCAATGACAGGTGCTTTTTCGTGATGTTCCATACCCTCAATTACCAGGTCGGGTTTTGCTTTTTTGAGCATCTGGCCGAGTGAGTCAAAGCGGGTGATGTTGTGGTCTGCAGTATATTTTTCGCAAAGCGCGTCATTGGGTTCTACAATGCCGACGATTTCGCCATTTGGCGCGTTGACCGCCGAGTGAAACATACCGCTTATATGTCCGTAATGCGTGCCCATAATGCCGATTTTCATAATAGCGTCCTTCCTATGCTCGCCACCTGTGCGATTCGAGTACCGTATGTGTTAAAAAAAGAAAAAAAGCCGCAGCACTAACAAAAAATACCACATCGTGGGTATCGACCACACCGTGAATCATGTCTCGGGTGTGTTCTATGAGGGAGAGAAATTTCAAAATAACAAAAAATATGTCGTTGGCAAAGCGCGCGGCCCAGTCAATAATCCACAACAGAATTAAAAAGAAAAAAGACAACACGGCTGCGATAATCTGATTCTCAGTCAAAGATGAAGCCAAAATGCCCACACTGATAAATGTGGCACCAATCAGCACCACAGCTAGCGCGCCGGAAAAAATGGGGCCCCAGTCTAATTGTGCGTGTAGGGACAACACGCCAATATAGCCGAAGGCCATCGCTTCGATTATCAAATACAATACGTAACAAGCGAGAAATTTTCCTATCAAAATTTGTGCTGAAGTAATCGGCGAGGTCATCAATAACTCATATGTGCCACCGCGTTTTTCCTCGGCGTAGAGACGCATTGTGAGCATTGGAATTACAATCATCCAGATAAAAGTCTGAAATTCAAAAAATGGTGTGACAACCTCTGTATTGACGTTTAGCAGAATTTTTTCTTCGCGTTCTGCCAATTTTAAATATACGGTCATATCGTGAAATTCGAGTAGCTGATTGCGAAAAACAAAGCCGCTAAATAGCAAAAATACACCGGCCATCACGTATGCAATTGGCGAGCCAAAATACGACCGCATCTCTTTGCCAAAAATCGCCATTACATTGCCCATCACACTTCCTCCTCGTGCATGGTCAGCGCGTGAAAAATTTCTTCCAAAGACATGGACTCCTGCCTCATTTCTACCAGTCCCATTCCCAATTCGACAATGCGACTCGATACTGCGGCACTCAAATCCGCTTTAGCTGGCCAATGGACGTGCAACCCATTATTTGTTTGCGTCACATCGCTAACCCCTTCAATAGTGGCAATGGCTTGGGCGGCAATGTCTATATCGCCCGATATCCGAACAAAAAACCGCGTTGTATCGCGCATACTATCAGTGAGATTTTCAGGGGTATCAACTGCGACAATTTTACCTTCGTGGATAATGATCACGCGATTGCAGGTCATTTCAACTTCGGGCAGAATATGCGTGCTCAAGATCACCGTGCGCTCCTGGGCAAGTTCGCGGATCAATTGTCGCACCTCGATGATTTGATTGGGATCAAGGCCCGAAGTTGGTTCGTCCATGATGATTACCTCGGGGTCGTGCAATATCGCCTGTGCAAGCCCTACCCGCTGCCGATATCCTTTAGATAAATGACCGATGAGTTGCTCGGTACGATCCGCAAGCCCGCATTGAACGACGACTTCATCAATTCGCTGTCTGGATTCTTTTGGTGAAACGCCCTTGATTTTAGCGATAAACTCCAGGTATGTACGCACGTGCATATCGCGATATAGGGGCGGCAATTCGGGCAAATATCCAATGCGCCTTTTGACTTCCAATGGATTGTCAAAAATGTCGTAGCCGGCAATGCGCGCCGTGCCTTCTGTGGCGGGCAAAAAACAGGTGAGCACGCGCATGGTCGTGGTTTTGCCCGCGCCATTTGGTCCCAAAAAACCGACAATTTCACCCTTACCCACTTGAAACGAAATGTCGTCAACAGCTGTAAACGCGCCGTATCGCTTTGTCAGGCGATCAACTTCTATCACGTCGTACTCCTTATCTCTTAATTTTTTTCGCCCGCATCCTGAAAAATTGCATCAACGGTTCGTGATACGCTCCTTGAGTCGAAATATTCACGGCGTCTAAGCCCATGCGCTGAAACAGCGCTGCGCGGTCATCGCGCTCTTTTCGCGTCAGCTTTTGAAATACATCGCGTACTGCTGCATCGCCAAAATCGACCATGATGCCTTCGCCTGTCTCGGCATCTTCTAACTCCACTATGCCAATTGCAGGTAGATTGTACTCCCGAGGATCTTCCAGTGCTATCGCTATCAGGTCGTGACGCCTATTTGCAACGCGCAGTGCTTTTTCATAGTCGGAAGCAAAAAAATCCGATACCAGAAATACCACACTGCGCCTGTAGGTTACGCGGTTCAAATACTCCAATGCCGTACCGATATTTGTACTGCGCCCCGAGGGTTGAAAATACAACAACTCTCGAATTACGCGCAATACATGCTTTTTGCCCTTTTTGGGAGGGATAAACAACTCAACTTCGTCGGTAAAAATGATCAGTCCCACGCGGTCGTTATTCTGAATTGCGGAAAAGGCGAGTAGCGCACAAATCTCAGCACCTATCTCGCCTTTCATTTGCGACACCGTTCCAAAGTCGCCCGACGCACTCGCATCCACCATCAATATCACGGTGAGTTCTCGCTCCTCGTCGAACACTTTGACAAAGGGGTCATCCATACGCGCTGTCACGTTCCAGTCGATTGTGCGAACATCATCGCCGGGCAGATATTCTCGCACTTCTGCAAACGCCATACCCCTGCCCTTAAACACCGAATGGTATTCGCCAGCAAAGATCGTGTTCACCAGATTGCGCGTGCGCAACTCAATGCGCTTCACTTTTTTGAGGATTTCAGTTGGAATCATGGAGATACTATCATGGCACTTCAATGTGATCGAATATTTGGTGTGCGATTTCTTCGGAGTCAATTTCTTCGGCTTCTGCCTCGTAAGTTACCAGCACGCGGTGACGCAACACATCCAGGCCAATGGCTTTCACATCTTCGGGGGTGACATAGCCTCGATGGCGTAAAAATGCATGCGCTTTAGCAGCGCGGGTCAGGGCGATAGACGCACGCGGCGATCCGCCAAATTCGATCAGGGCACGCAAATCATCCAGACCATAAGCCTCCGGGTCGCGGGTTGCCAACACGAGATCGACGATATAATCTTTGATTTTATCATCCACGTAAATCTCATCGACTACGCTTCGCGCACGAATGAGATCATCAGTTGTTATAACGTTCTCGATCTGAGGAGTTGCATCGCGGCTCATGCGATCGACAATAGCGCGTTCCTCCTGTTTATTGGGATATGTTACCCGCACTTTCAGCATAAAGCGATCGACCTGTGCCTCGGGCAGTGGATAGGTTCCCTCTTGTTCGATGGGATTTTGCGTGGCCAGCACCAAAAATGGATCGGGCATGGCAAATGTTTCGTTCCCAATGGTAACTTGACGCTCTTGCATGGCTTCGAGCATGGCGCTTTGCACTTTTGACGGTGCGCGATTCACTTCATCGGCGAGTACAAGTTGGGCAAAAATAGGTCCTTTTTGAGCTACAAATTGACCTGTCTCTCGATGATAGACCATTGTGCCGATCAGATCGGCGGGCAACAAATCGGGTGTAAACTGAATGCGTTTAAAAGACGCCTGAATTGCCTGAGCCAATGAATTGACGGCCAGCGTTTTGGCAAGGCCGGGAACACCTTCGAGCAGGACATGGCCGTTGCACAATAGACCGATTAACAGTCGCTTGATCATGTCCTGTTGCCCGACAATGACCTTGCCCACCTCGGCCAATAACCGATCGACAAACGCGCTTTCGCGCCCAACTCGCTCATTGATTACCTGAATATCTTGTCCAACTGTCATTGCATTACTCTCGACTTATTGGTTTGGTACGCAACCACTGTTCGGGCGCTTTGCCCAAATTTGCAATCGAAAATTTGGCATCATCCACCAACTCTGAGTTTGGATATGTATCAACCACCTGCTGGTAGGCTATCCGCGCTTGTTCGTAATCACCGAGTTGATCGTATATGTAGCCAATCATAAACTGTGCCTGTACACTATATCTGCTTTGAGGAAATCGCGCGATCAGGGTCTCGTATCGCGCAATTGCTTCTTTGTGTTTCTGCTGATTCATCAACACCCGAGCCAGAGCCTGTAGTGCCACCTCTGCACGAGGATCGTCGGGAAAACGCGTCAGAAATTCCGCCAATTTGACCTCAGCCACGGGATACGACGCCATATCGTGCGTGGCCTGTTCGCCCTCTCGAAATAGCAGATCCGCAGACTGGTCTTGCCCCCCACAGGCGACAAATAGTGGCAAAAAGAATAGGAATATAAATCTGTGCATCTCTGTCCATCTCCTTTGCTTATTCAAACTTTTTCAAAAACGCTTTTGCCCAATTCGAGTTCCCGTTTTTTCTTTTTTTGCAGTACGATCAGATTGAACGGTGTATATTAAAAAAACGTCCTGTTTTCGTCAAGATTTCCGTGTGCTTAAAAAGCAAATATGCGATGCCCACCAGCGCCAACCCACCGTATTCTACCCATTGAACCCACACGGCTTCTTCCCATACACCACGGGCCTGGTATTGGATCAATATGTGATAGGATAAGACCACCAGGAGTGAAAAAGCGATCCAGGGCGGATGCCGAAAGAAAACGAGAAATGGGATTAACCACAAGACATACCACGGATGGAGCGTGGGGGTCAGAAGAATAAAGGCCGCTGCAGTCAGATATGCACAGCGCAACAGGGGAATCCGCTTCCAGATCAGAAACAGAACAACACTTAAAAAGAGCAGGCCAATAATGCCACGCGCTATCTGTCCATTGCCGCAAAGCAGAATGAGTAAATCGAATACCGCGCTGTTAAACGACCAGTGTTGTGCATAAGTGCTCAGGCTACCAAAAACAGATGCGCCGGTCCAAGCGTAGGGCAAATATCCCAGGAGTATTACACAGGGCACCAGGAGCAGTGCCGACCAATTGGTTGGCAGCCGCCCTTTCCAGCGCACAAAATACGGTAAAAAAACAAGGGGAAGGAATTTTATCAAAACAGCTCCACCCAGTGCACTTAGCGCAATGCGATCCCGTCCTTTTAAGAACGAGTACAATGCGGCTAACAAAGCGACGATGCCCAGTGCTTCAATATGTCCATTTCCTGCGATTTCCACCACGATCAGCGGATGCCAGAAGTAAATCAAAACCCATTGTGGCCGCTGCTTAAAATGCCTGAGCAAACAGACTATAAGCCATCCCGCAACCAGGTCGGCACACACGAGTAGCATCTTAATGCCCAATATGCCATCAGAAATTCCATACCCTACCCAGAATGTCATTTGGGCGATGGGCGGATAAATGGTGGGCAATTCGGGGTGATTAATTTTGGGGAAAATGAGCGCGTCTCGCACATGCACCAGTTCTTGCGCTACAGGTGCAAACCGGTAGGGATTGATGCCCGCCCATTGTACGCGTCCATCCCACACATAGCGATAAATATCATCGGATAACGTGGGGATAGAAAACAAAAGGATGAGCCGAAACACTGCGGCAGCGATCACAATAGCGATCAATGGCATATATTTACAATACCAGACGGCAATGAGATAGACCACAGATGCAATGCCAAAAAACACAAAAAAAACCGGCAGGCCCAATGCCGGCATTGCAGCAAAACTGATTGTCATGATCAACCCCATCAAAAGGGGTGCGATCCATCGCTGCATAAATATCTCTTAGCGCAATATGTTCATTACCGCTGGTCTTGTCCAATATGCCACCGGTGCGTGTTAATTTGCAAAACGATTTTGCCCTGCTTAAATACGCGAACCGTTCCGGTTGACTCAGAAATAGCCAGGGCGATGGCTCGGGTGGTTTTGGTAATCGCCGCCGCCGCCACATGACGTGCACCCAATTCCTTGGGTAAAGTGAGACCGCGCACACTTGCTGAAATATAGCGCCCCCCAGATAGGATAACCCCATCTTCCCGAATGATAAATGCACCATCCATCAGCGATACTTCTTTGACACCTTCGTGAATATCGGGATTGCAGATATTTTTTTCTTTGTCGGAATATCCGCGAAAAGGATCAAATGTCATGGATCGCGAATGGTGCAAAACCCGTTTGGAATCGCCAATGACAAATAAGGTGCCGACCGGTTCGCCTTCGCGGCCTTCCTTACCAATATTGATGGCAAGTTCGAGCGTGGTTTTGACAACTTTGAGTGGCAAATTGCCCGATATGGCTGAAATTTTTGCCGGATCGTATATATCAAATCCAATACTGGTATCCAGCACCGTTATCGCATCCACACCCTGCGAGGCCAGCATGAGACTCAGGCATACCAATCGCGCGTCTCGGCGAATATGTCCACTTTCCATGCCTCTGATAACGCATTGTCGCAACTGTTCGAAGTGCGTGTCATCACTCCTGCGATAATCATAAGTTAAACGCTGCACACCTTTCTCTTCCACACCTTGCAAAAAGTGTTTTTTTCCCGTAACAATCAGGACCTGGCAGGTGGCGTTCAGCCCGTGAACATCGGCGTGGGTCACGCCGGAATTAGCCATGAGCAGGATCATATCGGCGCAGGTTTCCCGTGCCAAATTTTTGGCGGTACTCAGCAAGGACTGCGTGTGATTTTTGTTTGATTTAGCCATATTATGAAAAGGTCATTCTGGCCCTGTGAACATGCCTCAAAACTACCGTCGGGACGAGAAGCGCCGCCGCCGACCATAAGTCACATTTTCTCGTTCATGAGATATGGTTTGCGACATTGTGATCCCGCCCTGTTCTAAATCCAAAAATTCCCCGGGGATATGTTTGGTCAATACGGTTGGACCACAATCGTAGAAATGCACGCCAGCACGATGGGCGCGTGTCGCTGCAATGCGTATAACAGATCCTCGGCGTCCGGGCCTGGTACTTAACCGCGCGGCGACATCGGCATCAAACGACAAATGTACATAATCGCGATCATCTGGCGCCAGACCCTCAGATAACAATCGCTCCACATCAGTAGAATCCACTCCCTTGTATAAAAATTCAGGTGGTTCTGATGGATCGAGGCCCAGATCAATGGAAAAACTGTGGCCGTAACGCGCGCGAATGCGATTTTCCACAATCTCGAAACGCTGCTTCTCTCCATCATAAACCACTTTTTCAATATCTTCAAGAGTAAATGTGGAATTTCGGTCTTGAAATGCGCGTAAAACTGCGTCGAGGTCGGCAAAACCATAGCGATCGACTTGCAGTCCAAACTCCTCGGGTCTGTGTCGCAACATCAATGACAATAATTTGGAAATGTGTACAATTCTCGGTGCCATGCGCTTTCTCCGTAATAATAATCTCTATGAAAATACCACATCTTGCGCGGCATCCACATCCTGAACGCCAATCAACGACAGGCCATCGGGAATGCGCGCCCCACTCAAATTTGCTTTGGCGGCAATACACCGCGCGAAGCCCAGTTTACGCGCTTCGGCCATTCTGCGTTCAATTTGGCCAACAGCACGGACTTCTCCGCCCAGCCCAACTTCGCCAATTACAACCGTATCTCGAGACATCTGCCTGCTGCGAAAGCTCGACGCCATAGCCATAGCTACACCCAGATCGACTGCGGGTTCGTCAATGCGCAAGCCTCCTGCGACATTTAAAAAAATATCTTCAGTCCCCAATTGCAGGCCCGACCGTTTTTCGAGTACGGCAATTAAAATCGCCATTCGCCGCGCATCAAATCCCGTGGCCACGCGTTGGGGGTACCCGAAATTGCTGCGACTGACCAGTGCTTGTACTTCGACCAGAATGGGGCGCGTGCCTTCAATTGTGCAAACAATGGCTGTACCTTCCCGATCGGCCTCGCGCTCGGGCAAGAATACCTGTGAGGGATTATCCACTGTGACCATCCCCCGATCACACATTTCAAAAATGCCGATTTCGTTTGTCGAACCAAACCGGTTCTTGGCCGCCCGCAAAATGCGAAACGCACCGTGTTGTTCGCCCTCCAGGTAAAGTACGGTATCGACGATGTGTTCGAGTACGCGCGGTCCTGCAACCGTGCCTTCTTTGGTGACATGTCCGATTAAAAAGATCGATGTGCCCGTGCGTTTGCCCAGTGCCACCAGTTTTGCAGAAGATTCTCTGACCTGTGCCACACTTCCCGGCGCACTTTGCAGGTCTGGGCTAAAAATGGTCTGCACCGAATCGACCACAACCGCGACGGGCTGCATTTCTTCGATATAGCCGCAAATCAGATCGAGATTGGATTCGGAAATCAGGTACAATTCATCGGATAGCGCGCCGATTCTTTGGGCGCGCATCCGCGTTTGGCGGGGGGACTCTTCTGCAGATACGTACAGAGTCTTCATACCCGAAAACGCGAGTTGTGCAACGCCTTGCAAGAGCAATGTGGATTTGCCAATGCCGGGATCGCCGCCGACAAGCGCGGCCATGCCGGGCACAATGCCGCCACCCAATGTGCGGTCAAATTCGCCAATAGCTGTCTCGATGCGGTCTTCTCTGCCACCGACTACTTCCGTAATCGGCTGTGGCGGATTTGCTTTGACCCATTCGTCCGCGCGTCTGTTTTGTTTTTTCTCGGGCGATGTCTGTTCTTCGACACAGGTATTCCATTCGCCGCAAGATCCACACCGACCAAACCACCGTCCTGAATCAGCACCGCATTGCTGACATACGTACCGCACGCGCACTTTGCCCATGGGCTATTTCCTCAGGGAAATTCGCGATAGATTTCGGGGTTTTCAAAACTAAGACACTCTGCCTGAAAGGTCAAAAAAACGCTGCCAATCGGACCATTGCGCTGCTTGCCCAATATGATCTCAGCCACGCCTTCTTGTGCATTGCCCTCTTCATCTACAATGCCATATACTTCGGGGCGAAAGAGAAACATGACCACATCCGCGTCCTGTTCTATCGAGCCACTCTCGCGCAAATCGGCCAATTGCGGTCGCTTATCTGTCCGACTTTCCACAGCACGCGACAATTGCGCGCAGGCAACGAGCGGAATATCGAGTTCTTTGGCGAGGGCTTTCAGGGACCGCGAGATAGAGGCGATTTCCTGTTCGCGGCTGCCATAATCTTCAGATGTGGTCATCAGTTGTAGATAATCGACAATGATTAGCCCAATATTGTATTCGGATTTTGCGCGGCGCGCTTTGGCACGCAGTTCCAGGACGGAAATAGCGGGCGTGTCATCAATGTATATGGGTGCCTCCATCAGCTTTCCCGTCCAGTTGGCTAATTTATGCCATTCATCTTCTGACAACTTACCCGTTCGCACACGGTGCGAATCCACGCGCGCTTCTGCACACAAGAGTCGCTGTGCGAGTTGCTGTGTTGCCATTTCCAGAGAAAAATACAGCACGGGTGTACTGCTCTTCACTGCGGCATTGCGCGCTATGCACAATGTGAGTGCTGTTTTGCCCATTGATGGGCGCGACGCGAGGATGATCATGTCCGAAGACTGCAAGCCCGCTGTGATTTCATCCAGGTCCGTATATCCCGTGGTCACGCCAGTCAGTGCGCCGGGCTGTTGGTGCGCGCGCTCAATCGCTTCATAAGCCTCGGTAAGTGCAGATTCAAGGGGCATGACGCCTTTGCCCAATTCGCCTTCGGCAATTTGAAAGACCCGTTGCTCTGCGCGGTCGATGAGTTCGCGCACATCCTCGGTTTCTTCATAGCTTTCGGTGAGCGTTTGGGTCGCTGCGGATATCAACCGCCGCCTCTGCGCCTTTTCCAACACGATCTGTGCGTGGTATTCTGCATTGGCTGCCGTCGCCATTTCACTGGCCAACTCGGCAATCAAAACTGCGCCGCCGACATCGTCGAGTTGTCCCCGCCGCGCGAGTTCTGCAGTGAGTGTCACCTGATCGACGGGCTCGCCGCGCTCTGACATTTTTTGGATTGCCGCATAGACTTTTCGATGTGGCGTATGGTAAAAAGCCGTTTCGTTCCCCAGTACTTCTACCACGCGATTGATTGCCATATTGTCGATCAACATGGCGCCCAATACAGCGCGTTCGACTTCGAGTGCTTGGGGCTGCGCACGTTCAGCCGTGTTTGATGTCGGATTTTGGGAGGCCATCAGATTTCAGTCCCATCGTAAAGTTTGCGGACCAGTTTCAAGTCTTCCCACGTCGGGCGTTTCCAGTGTGCATTTCTCAACAGGGCAGCAGGGTGATATGTGGGGATTAATTTCGCGCCCTGATATTCAAAAATTTGTCCTCGCAAACGCCCCATCGACTCGGTGGTCTGCAACAGGGTTTGTGCGGCAAAACGGCCCAACGTACAGATCACAATCGGCGCAATCAGGTCAATTTGTTGTAGTAGATAAGGCTGACAGGCGGCAATTTCATCGGGTTTGGGGTCCCGGTTATTGGGAGGCCTGCATTTGATGATGTTGGCGATATAGACGTCTTCGCGCGTCAAACCTATGGCTTCGATCATTCGCGTCAACAATTGTCCGGCAGCCCCTACAAAAGGCAATCCCTGCCGGTCTTCCTCCGCACCGGGAGCTTCGCCGACAAACATGAGGTCTGCAGTAGTATTCCCGCTTCCAAACACGACTGAGGTGCGCGTTTGCGCCAATCCACATTTTTGACAGTTGCAAGCCTCTTGATCCAGAATAGTCAGGAGATCATCGCCTGATTCTCGATCGTCCATCCGCGCAATTGAGGCGGGTGCATAAGCGATTTCTCGCGATAGAAAATCGCGTGCAAGCGCGAGCGTTTCCAACAGATCGGGGGATTCATTCATGCCCGTTCTCCCAACGCGATACCAGCCAGTCCAAAATGCGATCTGCCACATCGCGTTTGGGCATCAAGGGCAATGCGACAGGTTCTCGACGGGGTTCTATAAAAGTCACGACATTGGTATCGACACCAAACCCCGCACCTTCCACATTCAATTCATTCAACACAATTAGATCGAGATTTTTCTCGTGGAGCTTTTTGTGGGCATTTTCCATCGCGTGATCGGTTTCCATCGCAAACCCGATTACGACTCGCTCGCCTTTGTTTTGTCCCAGGGGAATTAAAAAATCTTCATTGGGCAGCAGGTGAAGCGAAAGACTACCATCGCGTTTTTTTATTTTTGATTTGGACACATGTTCGGGACGAAAATCGAGCACTGCTGCGGTCATAATTAGTGCGTCGGCATGCTGATATGCACGGACGGTTGCCGCTTTTAAGTCGGCAACTGTGCGGATAGACTCGATTTGTACACCGGCGGGGACGGTGAGTTCTGTCGGTCCGCTGATCAACGCGACATCAGCACCTCGGCGGTGCGCTTGTTCTGCAATGGCATAGCCCATTTTACCCGTTGAGCGATTGGTGATAAAGCGCACGGGATCAAGGGGCTGCTCGGTCCTGCCCGCTGTCACTACAATGCGTTTTCCCGCAAGTGTTTGCGTTGCGCCTATCATACTGCTGGCCTCATCCACAATTTTATGAGGTTCGGCCATGCGTCCCATTCCCTCGGCGCCCGATGCGAGCAATCCCGCCCATGGACCGACCATCCGATAGCCGTCTTTTTTTAAGAACTCGACATTTTGTCGCACTGCACCGCGTTCCCACATTTGGGTTTCCATTGCCGGGGCGAGTAAAACAGGTGCTTCAGCAGCTAATAACGCACAGGTCAACAGGTCATCGGCCAACCCATGGGCTAATTTGCCGATGCAATTTGCAGTTGCTGGCGCGACAATGATTAGATCTGCCCACTTGCCCAAATGTACGTGGATAACATCGGGGTCACCGTCCGACGGAAACAAATCCGTATAGACGCGATGGTGTGAGAGCGCTTCAAACGTGAGGGGCTGCACGAACTTCTGCGCAGCAGGTGTCATGACCACCCGAACCTCTGCGCCTGCATTCTGAAGAAGGCGCAATAAGAATACGCTTTTATAGGCGGCAATTCCACCGCTAACGCCCAGTAGAATCCTCTTTCCCTTCAGCATAGGTCACCTGAATTTTCTTTTCTACAATTCGGTCCAGAGCAATGGTTGTTATTTTTTCTTCTCCTTCGGGCACACCCGCAACCAACCGGGCTTTATTCAGCCGGCGAGCTTCTTTCGATGCCAGCAATACGGCTTTATAGGTATTCATATCCTCTTCAGTTGTTAATTCTTCAGAAAAAAATACGTTCGACATAACGCACTCCTTAATTAAAAATGGGCTTCCAACTGCAATAGCGGGCGGGAGATAGGCCGGGAGTATAGCACGAGTTTTTAGATCCCCAAGCGACGCAAACACATCCGCCGTGTGCGCAGTCGCTCTGCGCGGATAATAGCGAGCAAATCGGCGATGGCCTGTTCCAATTTGTCATTAACGACGACGTAGTCGCTGTTTTTTGCCTGGACGAGTTCAGAAACGGCATTTTCCATACGCAAGCGAAAGGCCGAAGCGCTTTCAGATTGCCGCGCATTGAGGCGCTTTGCAAGCACATCGAGAGATGGCGGCACGACAAATACGGTCACGCAGCGATTTCCCAGGACTTTTTTCCACGCGGCCACGCCTTGCACATCAACATCCATCAACATCACATGTCCATCGCACAGAGCTTCTGCAACCGCGTCGAATGTCGCGCCGTAAAGATGTCCATGCACTTCGGCAGACTCGATAAAATCGCCTCGCGTTTGCATGGCTTCAAATTGTGCAACTGTCACAAAATGACGGGCAACACCCTGTATTTCGTCATCGCGTGGTGGTCGCGTTGTTGTCGTCACACAGCGCCGTACGCTTGGATCTGTACACAAAACCCCCTGGCACATCGACGTTTTTCCCACTCCCGATGGACCGGCGACAACGACGGCAAATGCGGCGGGATTATCGCTCAGTTTTTGCCGAATCCGTTCGACATCCATTTCTTCTGATTTGATCATCCGCGGTTTTTTTACTCGATGTTTTGAACCTGTTCTTTGAGTTTTTCAATTTCTTCTTTGATATCCACGACTATATGGGCTATCGCGGCATCACCCGCTTTGGATCCCATGGTGTTGGCTTCTCTGAGCATTTCTTGTAGCAAAAAATTGAGACGTCGGCCAACTGCTTCACTGCGGTTGAGCATCTCGATAAACTGCGCGTTGTGACTGTGAAAACGCACACATTCTTCTGTTATGTCGCTGCGGTCAGCCAGGAGGGCAATTTCCATTAACAACCTGCTCTCATCAATTTGTTCAGGTGTTAATAATTGCGCCAATTTTTCCTCTAATCGCGCCCGAACAGTTTCTACACGCTCGGGTGCGAGTGCTTCAACGCGCTGGAGAAATTCGTCGAGGACTGAGATGCGCGTGCGGAGATCACGGGCGAGTTTTTCCCCTTCTGATAGGCACATGGCCCGGCAGGCGTCAATGGCTTGACTGAGTGCAGCAGATACCACTTTCCAGAGGGCTTCGGAATCGAGTTCGGGAACTTCAAATGCGAATATTTGAGGCAATTGGGCAATTTGCATCAAATCGATAGCACCCGATATATCCGCGCGAATTTCCTCGATTCCTTTGAGATATGCGGCCAGCACTTCGGGCTTGAGTACGGGAAGGCCCTGCTCTGATGTAGCACCCTGTAAGGTGATACTCACATCGAGTCGCCCTCTTGTAAATACCGATAAAACCCGTTCTTTGATGCGAGGCTCAAGCTCAGACAAAGAACGGGGCATGCGTACCATCACATCGCCATAGCGTCCATTGACCGACCGAATTTCAACAATAACGCGGCCCACTTCCCCTTCTGCAACCCCCTTTCCAAAACCGGTCATGCTAGCGATCATACCCGTTCCCACCTGCTGGCAAATGCAGTGAAAAATTCTGAAATAATAGCCAAAAAAGATAGTCAATTTACATATTATTGTCAATCAAACTGGATAGAACTATGGATTTGAGGTTGTCAATTGCATTTTCTCACATCTCGCAATTGGGGTTACCAGGTGGTGCGTTTCTATAATCAGGTCTTTAGATTGACTTGAACAAGGCAAGGCGGTATATTCTCATACTTTATAGCATTTATTGAATTGCTATGACAGTTAGACAGGCCTTCATTCACGACTTCTCGGACTTGTTACAACACACAAACATGAATCTTCAGAATATTCGAAATTTTTCCATTATCGCACATATTGATCACGGAAAATCGACCCTGGCTGATCGGTTGCTCGAACAGACGCAAACGCTGAGCAAATTTCAGATGCAAGATCAGGTGCTCGATAGCATGGACCTCGAGCGCGAGCGAGGTATTACCATTAAATCGCACGCCATTCGCATGGATTATACGGCGCCAGATGGGCAGATTTATGAACTCAATCTCATCGATACGCCGGGTCATGTCGATTTCTCTTATGAGGTCTCGCGCAGCCTTACCGCATGTGAAGGCGCATTGCTCCTCGTTGATGCGGCGCAGGGAGTAGAAGCCCAAACCGTTAGCAATGTCCTCCTGGCCATGGAACACGACCTGTTTATTATTCCCGTGATTAACAAAATTGATCTGCCCGGGGCGGAGGTCGATCGCGTGGTGATGCAACTCCACGACTTGCTCGGTGTCGAAGAAGAAGAAATTGTGAAAATCAGCGCTAAAGAGGGCATTGGGATCGATAAACTCCTGACTGCCATCATCGATGAAATACCGCCCCCTGAAGGGAATCCGGATGCACCGCTTAAGGCTCTTATCTTCGATTCCATTTTCGACCAATATCGCGGTGTCGTGGCTTATGTGCGCGTTTTTGATGGTGTTCTGAAAAAAGACATGCCCATCCACCTCTTTTCGACCCACCAAAATTACGACGCCGAAGAAATCGGGACGCTCAAACTCAAACGCATCAAACAACAAAGCCTCAGTGCGGGCGAAGTCGGGTATCTCATCGCGGGTATCAAAGATCTTGAAGACGCGCGGGTCGGCGATACCGTTACTGGCTCTGCGAATCCCGCCCCTCATCCCTTGCCCGGCTACCAGGAAGTCAAACCCATGGTCTTTGCCGGACTTTATCCCGTATCATCAGATGACTTTGAAAATCTTCGCTCTGCGCTCGAAAAACTGCACCTTAACGATGCGTCATTGTCCTACGAACCCGAAACTTCGACAGCACTCGGTTTTGGGTTCCGATGTGGCTTTCTCGGTCTGCTCCACATGGAAATTGTCCAGGAGCGACTGGACCGCGAATTTGATATAGATATCATCACTACTGTGCCCAATGTCGAATATCGCGTGCGTTTGACGAGCGGCGAGCAAATCAATGTGCAAAATCCCGCTGAGATGCCTCCGGCGGGACATATAGAGGATATTGCAGAACCCATACTCGATGCCCAAATCCTGGTGCCCTCTGAATATGTGGGCAATATTATGCGTATTGCACAAGACCGTCGGGGACATTACCGGACAACCGAATATATCGATCCCACCCGCGCCCTCTTGCGCTACGACCTGCCGTTATCCGAAATTGTACTCGATTTCTACGACCGTCTCAAATCGGTCTCGCGCGGTTATGCATCGTTTGATTACGAATACAAAAAACATCAGGCAACGGATCTGGTCAAACTCGACCTGCTCATCAATGGCGAACCTTTAGACGCACTCTCTGCAATTGTTCACCGCGACAAAGCCCATGAATGGGGGCGCGCGTTGTGTCAGAAACTCAAGGCACTGATTCCGCGACAACTCTATGAAGTCATTATTCAAGCGGCAATCGGTGCCAAAGTGATCTCGCGTGAAACCGTGCGTCCCTTCCGCAAGAATGTTACTGCCAAATGTTATGGCGGCGATATTACCCGCAAGCGCAAACTCCTCGAGCGTCAAAAGGAGGGCAAAAAGCGCATGAAACAAGTCGGTGCAGTAGAAATTCCTCAAGAGGCGTTTCTCGCTGTCTTGCAGATGGAAATGTGAGGGGAAAAATGCCCCCCCAAAAATCCGTGACTATCGAATATATCAAAGCCATCTTACTCGCGTTTGCACTCGCGCTTTTTATTCGCATATTTGTCGTGCAGGCATTTCGCATTCCTTCGGGATCGATGGAAAATACTTTGTTGGTCGGAGACTTTTTGCTGGCAAACAAATTTATTTATGGCGCCCGCATTCCCCTTATTGATATTCGTCTGCCTGCGTGGCGTTCACCGGCTTTCGGCGATATCGTCATTTTTCAGTATCCCAGAGATCCGTCCCGCGATTTTATCAAACGCATTGTTGCAGGTCCCGGGCAGAAGGTTGAAGTAATAGATAAAATCCTTTATGTTGACGACAAACGCGCGATTGATCCGTCCAAAGCCAAATATATCGATTCAGTTATTCTCAAACGGAGGTCGGCGGCCAATACACGGGATAACTACGGGCCTAAAATTGTGCCCGAAGACTGTTATTTCGTGATGGGCGATAACCGCGATAGCAGTGAAGACAGCCGATACTGGGGTTTTCTCAAGCGCGATCTCATTCGGGGGAAAGCATTTATCCTTTACTGGTCCTGGGCGCCAGATGATCGCGTTCCCGCATATAGCGACGTAACTTCTCTGCTCAGTATTGCCTTCTATAATCTGTTCCATTTCCCAGAGCGCGTGCGCTGGCAGCGCATTGGTATGCTTGTGGAGTGAACGTTATGTACCTCGGTCTTTACATTCATATCCCATTTTGTCACTCGCGCTGCCCGTATTGCGATTTTGCATTTGTTGTGGGCAAGAATCACATGGCCAAACGCTATACGGATGCGGTGATTGTCGAGATGCAAAATCGCATACAATCCCTCAGCGCGCCGCCCGTGTTCAATACGCTATACTTCGGAGGAGGCACGCCCTCGGCAATACCGCCTGGACAATTGAATCGGATCTTGAAAAAAGCGAAAAAAATGGTCGCTCTCGATGCAGAGATTACGGCAGAGGCCAATCCCAATGATCACAAACACTTTGAAAAGTTATACGAATATGGTGTAAACCGCTTGAGTCTGGGTGTACAGGCATTTACAGATCGCGCACTCAAAGCACTCGGTCGATTTCACACGACTTCAGATGCGATAGACGCGTTTAAAGCCGCCCGGGATGTGGGGTTTAAGAACATAAGCATCGACCTTATGTACGGTGCGCCTGGGCAGACGCCTGAAGAATGGATAAAGAGTCTTCAGCGAGCTATTGAACTGTGTCCTGAGCATATCTCGGTGTATGGTCTCACGATTGAACCCCAAACCAATTTTGCGCGTCGCTTTCAAAAGGGACAACTGGATGTGCCGCCTGAAACCGATCAGGCGGAGATGTATATGTATGCTATTGACCAACTCGAGGTTGCTGGATACACACATTACGAAATTTCCAATTTCGCCCGACCGGGATTTGCGTCGCGTCACAATCTCAACTATTGGCATGATCGCCCCTATCTGGGCGTTGGTTTATCAGCGCATTCATATATCGGCAATTGCCGATCCTGGAATGTGCGGGGTCTCAAAACTTATATGCAGCGCATTGAGGCAACCGGATATGCAGTGGAAAGAGAAGAACAACTCACGCCGACACAGCACCTGCTGGAGCGCGTTATGCTTGGATTGCGCCAACGCAGGGGGCTTCGCGCAGATTTTTTGAGCCATCCAAAAATCCACAAGCAGTACATCGCGATGGTAAATCAGCATTTGCTGGAACAAATTGATAATCGCATCCGCCTGACGCGACAGGGTCTCCTGCTCGCCGATCTGGTATGCACCGAACTCGTTAGGGAATTATAGATGGAATTTAGCATCCGTCTGCCCGGTTCCACGGCCAATCTCGGTCCCGGATATGATGCACTGGGTATGGCGCTGTCCATTTACAATTATGCCTCGGTAAAAACCCGTTTCCAACCGGGCGTGTCGTTTAGCATTGAGGGTGAAGGGGAGGGTGTTTTGCCCGCCGATGAGGAGAATCTCTTTTATCAGGCTGCGCAATTTGCCGCCCAACGCGCGGGGAAAACACTACCAGGAACCGATATTCATATGCACAATACCGTGCCCCTTGCCCGGGGATTGGGCAGCAGTTCAACGGCTATTGTTGGCGGTGTTGTAGCAGCCAATCACCTTTTATGCGAACCTTTTTCTCAGATGGAGATGCTCGATATTGCCGCCACTATTGAAGGCCATCCCGACAATGTCTCGCCCTGCTTGCTCGGCGGTCTCACTGCTTCTACTATAGATGGCAACCGCGTTGCATGCGTGCGCGCCCGGCCTCCGGAAGAATTGCGCGCCGTGGTCGCCATTCCCGAATTTGAACTCAAAACAGAAGATGCTCGCAATGTTTTGCCCAATACCATTTCTCACAGTGACGCCGTTTTCAGTACAAGCCGAGCATGCATTGTCACGGCAGCGCTGATCACGGGAAATTTTAAGCACCTCGCCGTTGGCATGCAGGACCGCTTGCATCATCCCTATCGGGCAAAACTCATTCCAGGCTTTGATCAGATACTCTCAGTAGCGGGCAAAGCAGGGGCATGGGGTGCCGCGCTTTCGGGTGCGGGGCCGACCCTCATCGCGCTTACAACCCAAAATGCCAAAGCTATTGGACAGGCTATGATTGATGTTTGGGCGACAAAAGACATCCAGGCGCGTTATCGCATCCTCGAAATTGATCCATCGGGAGCCACCGTCACATGATTATCTCTATGGCATATCCGGGGCGCTATATGCGTTTTTTTTATTTCGCGCTCGTGGGCTTGTTCATTTTTGACTTTGTGTTTTACCCTTTCGCTGCACACGCGCAATCACGCCGTCGCGACTCGCGTCAAACCGAAGAAAAACCAGAACGGCGAGAACCCACCAGACCTTTTGCCGCGCCTTCTGTCGAAAAAACAGAGCAAGAAGCTATACCACTGGTTGAAATCAAAAGTGTTGGCAAAGCGGCCTATGATGCAGTTATTCGTTCGGGTCGCTATATTGTCGGGCCGGGCGATGTTTTTGCCGTGGTTGTAAACCGAGGTGAAGAAATCGAAACCTTTGAGGTCCCAGTCGGCGCGAGCGGCAGTTTGCTTTTTCCATCTATCGGCCCTGTTCCCGTTGCGTTTTTATCGCTTGCAGAAGCTGACCGTGCCATCCAATCGGCGATCAAAAAACGCTTTCGTCAACTCGACATCTCCATAAGCCTCGCGCAACTCCGCACATTTCCCATCAACGTGGTTGGCGAAGTGCATATACCCGGTACCGTTGCAGTCAATGGCGTTGAACAGGCATCGCAACTCATTCTCAAAGCCGGAGGCCTTATTGACGATCCGGACCGCAGAGGCTCCAGCCGCAATATCCAGATTATGGGGCTTGACGAAAAAGGAAAGTGGTACAATACGGGACGCCGGGTCGATCTCGAACTGTGGAACCGCACGGGTGACGAACAATACAATCCCTTTATGCTCGATGGGGAACAAATCGTGGTGCCCGCCGCCAAAAGCGATTCTATCTATGTCACAGGGGCGATACAACGGCCCGGTAGCTATGAATTTGCGCCCGGTGATCGCGTGTCTGATCTCATTGTTCTTGGGAATGGTTTGCGCGCCCATTCCCCTCCAAAGCGCGCCCACCTTTTGCGCTTGTCGGATGATGGCGAAGGGACACCTATAGATATTGATCTCCCGCGTGCGCTTGCGGGTGATTCCGAGGCCAACATCCCTGTGCAAATAGGTGATAAACTCTATGTTATCGGCGATACAAAGTGGGTTTATGTCGAAGGTGAGGTAAAATTCCCCGGTCCTTTTCGCTTGAAGGAGGGCCTTCGCCTCAAAGAATTATTACAACAGGCTGAACTCACACCCGAAGCGTCCGTGGTTCAGGCGTCCCTTATTCGCAAAGTCAATTATGAGGAGACCGCTACAGAAGACGATCCCGCGCTTGACCGATTGCTCGGTATTCCCCGCACACAGCGCACCGATGCCGAAGAAGCCCTCATTACCCTCAAAACCCAGCAGCTTTCGGGGCGTTTGCCCATTGATTTTGTAGCACTTATGGCCAGCGACGAGCGACACAATATCCTCCTGCAAGATGGCGATGTCGTTCGCATTCCGCGATTTGTACCTTCTGTGCGCGTGACAGGTGCGGTCGTTGCACCTGCGAATATTCCTTATAATGTGGCACTTACGGTTGGCGGTTATATCGATCTCGCTGGCGGTTTTAATACGCGTGCAAAACGGAAAGATATCATCATTGTTGAGGGCAATACGGGCAATGCCATAGGTGCTACGTCAGAATCGATCGTGCGTCCTGGCGATGCGATTTTTGTCCCTCCAAGAGAAATCGTGCCGGGGCAGGGCTATCGAATTTTGAGAGAAGCTATTGCAATGGTGGGTGCTGTGGCATCGATTGTTCTGACCATTGTGGTGATCGAACGCGAACGCGGTCAGGGTCAGGGGCAGTGATTATGGAATCTGAACGCAATATCCTCGACCACATTTACGTTCTCGTGCGCTGGCGGCGCATGATTCTCACGTGCTTTTTTGCGGTTGCGCTGGTGACAGCGGGCATTTCTCTGGTCCTGCCCAAAGCCTACCGCGCTTATGCCACAGTTTATCCCCCTCAAGATACCGGAGGTGGTCTCGGGGGGCTATCTACTCTTTTGCAAGATCTGCCCCTTAATTTGATGGGACTGGGTGGTGAGGCTGTATCCGCTACAGAGTTTGTTCCGGTCGTTGAAAGCGAAAGTGTGCGTCTTTCCGTTGCAGAGCGCTTTGATCTCGCCGCGCGCTATGGTGCCACCCATCAAAGCGAATTGCTCGATATGATATCCAATCGCCTGCAAGTCGGGCTCTCTCGCGAGCAATTTCTCACGATTTCCTACGAAGCCGACTCCCCAGAACTGGCGGCAGAATTGACCAATGCTTTTGTTGAAGAACTCAAAAATGCGCTTGAACGACGCAATCAAAACCAAACGCGCACCTATCTGGCTTATCTCGAAGAGCGGCTCAAAGAAGCCGAGCAGGATATGCTCGAAGCCGAACGGCGCTATCGGGATTTTCAGAACGAACATATGGTATTAGACGTTGAAACCCAGATCAAAACACAGTTGGAAACCGCTTCCACTCTCATCGGCTCGCTGGCAGAACTGATTATCAAGCGCGATGTCCAATCAAAACTGATGACCTCAGACAATCCCGAATTGAAAAAACTCGATATAGAAATCCAGACCACGCGCCAGGTGCTCGACGATATGCTTATGGGGCAAGTCTCTGATAGTCTGCGCAGCAGCGATTCGGGCGGACAATTGCCAGAAATTTTTAAGCCTTTCCGACAATTGCCCGAATTGGGCCTGACCGCGGTGGCACTCATCCGCGATATTCAAATACAGAATGCCATCTATCAGTTTGTCAAACAAGAGTACGAAAAAACGCGATTTGAAAATGAAAAAGGCACGCACACTGTCACTGTCCTGGATTATGCGCGATCTCCTGATACGCGGAGCTATCCGCGCCGCAGTCTCATGGTTGCTGTTGCAGGGGGGCTTAGTCTGATATTGAGTTGTTTGTTTGCCTTTGTATTTGAAGCTCTGAGGAATCTGACTCCGGAGAATCGAGCCAAACTCGATGCCATATCAGATGAATTGTGAGTAAGCGAGGTATTTCTATGTCTGAAAACCCGAATACAATTCTCACCACCACTGTTGGGTCTTATCCGTTACCCGACTGGCTCGTGGCAGCACCGAGTGAAACCGCTGTTGTAGATGCCACGCGCGTTATCTTTGATACGCAGCGCCAGGCAGGAATTGATCTGCCTACCGATGGCGAACTCTACCGATTTGACATCAACCATCCCGAAACCAATGGCATGATCGAATATTTTGTGCGTCCTATGGGCGGTACGCGCGCCGATTTTGGGCGTACTGAGGTCGAGGCGTTTCGCCAGAGACAATCCATGGACTTTCGCGCCAAACCTGCAGCGGTTGTCGATGAGGCCCTCTCAGAGGGGTCACTCAATCTGTTATCCGACTGTTTGCGCGCGGCAACCGTCGCAGGTGGTCCCTTCAAATTTACGCTTACCAGTCCCTATATGCTTGCCCGCACCTTGCTCGACAATTACTACGGCGATTTTGAAGCTCTGCTCCTGGGGGTGGCCGATGTGTTGGCCGATCAGGTACGCGGCCTGCCATGCGCCTGTGTACAGGTCGATGAAGCCAATATTCCGGGCAATCCTGGGGACGGGCCTATCGCTGCGAAGGCGATTAATAGGGTACTCGATGCGGTTGATCCCGATACTGAAAGAGCTGTTCACTTTTGTTTTGGAAATTACGGGGGGCAGACCATCCAGCGCGGTACCTGGCGCGCGCTTATCGATTTCCTCAATGATCTGCACACCGATCACCTCGTCCTCGAACTCGCCCATCGCCCCGATGATGATCTGGTTGCTCTGAAAGAAATTGATCCGCGTATCAAACTCGGTATTGGTGTGGTTGACATCAAAGTCAATCATGTTGAAACTGCCGAACAAATTGCCCGACGCCTTGATCACGCCGAAAAAGAACTCGGCCCGGGACGCATCGCATTTATTCATCCCGATTGCGGATTCTGGATGCTCAAACGCTCGGTAGCAGACCATAAAATCGCAGCCCTTGCGCAAGGCAGAGATCTCTATTTGGGAAGTGTGATCCGCAGATGACGCAGATGAACGCGGATGAAAAAGGGGTGAAGGGTGAGGCAACTAAAGCATAGGCAGGCAGTTGTATCCCGTTCCGTACATTCTACCATGCGATATATTTATATATTTTTTTTTAGTCTTCTGATCTCGGAAGCAGGTGTTTTCGCTCAGGCACGAGGCGAGATTATCACCATTGCCGGTGGTGGCCTGGAAGATCGCGATAATGTGCTGGCAACGGATGTTGCGCTCAATCGTCCGCTTGGGATTGCACTCGATACACGAGGTCATCTCTATATCGCGGATACGGATAATCACCGCATTCGACGAGTGGATGCTCTAACGGGTATCATCACTACAGTAGCGGGTACTGGGGAACCGGGGTTCTCGGGTGATGGGGGGGCGGCGACAATGGCATTGCTCAATACTCCCAGGGCTATTGCGGTCGATAGCGCGGGTAATATTTATATCAGTAGCGGTGGTGCGAGTGAAAGTGATGTTCACAATCGACGCATTCGGCGTATTGATGCTTTTGGTATTATCACTACGGTCGCGGGTACTGGCGAAGGTGGTTTCAATGATCTGGTACCCGCGCTGCAAGCCACGTTCCACGAAATTGTCGCACTGACGATGTTGGGCGATATAGCTCTTCTAATCTCTGATGCCCTCGATGAGAATGGACAGGGCAACAACCGCGTGCGGCAATTCAATCTGGCGAATAATACCATAGGCACAATTGCGGGCAATGGCAGTGCTCAGGCGTCGAATATTCAGGATGACGGGTTGGCAACTCGGGCGGGTTTAACCCCTGGACAATTGGCTGTGACGGGTAATGGCGATCTCTTGATTGCGGATTTTAATAATGGACGCATTCGCCGCATTAGCAGGGCAACGCGAGATACGACAGTTGTTGTCGTGATCAATACTGTAGCCGGGCGGGGAGCGACCTCTGCGGAAAATCTGTCAGAGGACCTCTACAAGGGCGATGGTGGACCGGCGACAGGTGCTTTATTTTTTTCTCCTTCGGGCGTTGCTATTGATGGAACTGGCAATATCTATATCGGCGATACGGGCAATAATCGCATTCGCGTGGTTGAAACGGAAACGGGCAATGTGTTGACTATCGCGGGAACGGGTGTTGCGGGTGCAGGTCCTGAAGGTACACTTGGTCTTCTGTCTGATCTGGGGCAGCCCACACATTTGCTGATTGATGGCGATGGGGACCTCATCTTTATCGATACTTTCAACAATCGCATCCGGAAACTGCGCGATCCTGGGTTCCGAATGCCTCTTTTCAACGCTATTTCCACGGATATCATCTTTGGTAGAGTTAGCGTTGGTGATCCGGCTGTGCGCCATTTGCGCGTTGAAAATCGAGGCAATTTGTCCGTTCGCATTGAAACAGCTATTTCCGATAACCCCGGGTTTCGCGTTTTGTCGGAATTGCCCTTCGAAGTCGGCATCGGGCAAATCGCTGAACTTGAGATTGTATTTGATCCTGTACAAACAGGTGTGGCAAGAGGTGTTATCACTATTACCACCAATGACTCGCGCACACCTTCTGCCACGGTCAATGTGCGGGGATGGGGAGATGCCGCCAATATCGGACTTTTTCCATCCGATGTTTTAATTTTTGATCGCACCTCTATTGGGCAATCTCAAACCTTGTCGGTACGCATTTCCAACCTCGGTGCTGGCGTGCTGGTGGTTCCCAATGCTACTACGACCGACTCGCAATTTGTTGTCGAACAAACAGATGTCCTCCGCATTGAGTCTGGACAAAGCCAGCGACTTCCCATTATTTTTCGCCCGCAGTCCGAGGATCTCCAACAAACCGTGCTGACCATTTTTAGCAATGCGCCAGGAACTCCTGCTGTTAGACTTCAATTACAGGGCATTGGGCAAAGTGCCCAGCCAGGCGGATTTGTCGATGTGTCAACCAACATAGGTTTGGGGGATACAGGTGCGGGATTTGGTGCGGCCTGGACAGATTTTGACAACGATAATGATCCCGATTTCTATCTCGTACGCAGCAGAGAACCCAATCGCTTATATCTCAACGACGGTACGGGGTTCACAGATATCGCGCCAGCACTGGGTATCGACGATTCCGGCGATGGCAGTGCTGGGATATGGGGGGATGTGGATGGCGATGGAGATCTCGATCTTTACGTCACCAAATTTGGCGAACCCAATCGCTTATATCGCAATGACGGTGTGAGATTCACAGATATTGCCACCATTTTTGGGGTTGACGATTCCGGGGACGGGTATGGCGCGGCCTGGGCAGATTATGACCGCGATGGGGATCTCGACCTCTATGTCGCTAATTTTGGCGCGAACCGCTTTTACCAGAATAATGGCAATGGTTTTTCCGAGCGTGCCGATAGTCTGGGCATAGGCGATATAGAGAGTGGGATTCAACCTACCTGGGGCGATTTCGACAATGATGGGGACCCGGATTTGTTTTTGGCGAATAGCGGACCCAACCGCCTTTTTCGAAATGATGGCGAGCAATTCACATCCGTAGAAAATGTTTTTAGCCCGGTTGATACCGGGCCGAGTTTTGGCGCGACGTGGGGCGATTTTGACAACGATGGAGACCTCGATCTGTTTATCCCTTATTTTGGTGCGGATAATAGATTTTATACCAATGAAGGCAATGGCGTGTTCAGAGATCGCGCACCTGAGATGATGCTCAATCACGATGGACGAGGCAGAGGTGCTGTATGGGGCGATTTTGACAGCGATGGTTTTCTCGATCTCTATGTGACAAATAGCGGTCAGCCCAATTTGTACTACAAAAATGAGAATGGTCTTTTTGTAGAGATGTCCGATTCTTTGGGCGTTGCCCTGAATGCCGATAGCCGCGGTGTTGCCCTTGCCGATTACGACAACGATGGGAAACTCGATTTGTATGTTGCAGTGCAGGATGGCCCCGATGCTCTTTTTCGCAATCGCGAGGCTGATGGCAACTGGATAGCAATTCGGCTTCGCGGCACAGATAGCAGCACCGATGCGATTGGCACGCGCCTCAAAATTGAGTTCAAAGATGGGGGTGGCAATAATCGCCAGGCCGTTCGAGAAATTACAGGAGGTGCTTCCTTTTTATCGCAGGATGTGCTCTTGCCCACATTTGGCGTGGGCAAAGCCGAAAAAATCGAAGTGCTCTCCCTGCGTTGGCCCAGTGGTATTGTGCAGCAATTTCGCAGTGATAGAGACGATTTATCGGTCAATCGCGTTATAGATATTACCGAACAACCATCTCTACCCCCTGCTCGCGTTTTTTTGTTTGCAGGCGCAGACAATTTGCTGGCCAATGGCATCTCCGAAATTGAACTCACCGCACAGATCGTCACGATAGACAACAGACCTTTGCCCACCAGTGATCAGGCGGTTAAATTCCGCATTGAGAGCGGTAGTGGTCTCATCATTTCTTCTCAGAGGTCAGAAGCAGCGGGCGGAGATTCCGTTGCGGTGCGAGATGGCGTGGCGTATGCGCGTTTTCGAGCAGGGCGAGATCATGGGCGCGTTGTCATCGTTGCCGAAAGTGCGGGTCTGGAATCCGGGCGCGTTGAGATAGAACTCCTCAAACCTTTTGGAGAAGATGCCCTGACCATTCGCACTATCGCCGGTTCGGGCGATGAGGGCGGTGGGTTTCAAGGCGATGGCGGCGCAGCTATTGAGGCACTTCTTCAGCGACCACAAGGCGTATTGGTCGATCCGTCGGGCAATATTTATATTGCGGATACAGAGAATCACCGCGTTCGCTTCGTGAGTGTGGAAACAGGTATTATCCAGACCATTGCGGGGACAGGAGTAGCGGAAGATCTCGCTGCGCCTCGAGGTATGGTTCTTCACGGCGATTTGCTGATCAGCCAGATGGGCAATCACGTTGTGAGCACGATGGAAGATGAGATATTGTTCGCCTTTGCCGGAATTGGAATTGGTCAGTTTGGTGGCGATGGGGGGCGTGCTTTGGACGCCAATTTGAGAAGTCCCACAGGGCTTGCAGTTGATCAGCGTGGCAATATCTATATCGCGGATACGGATAATCATCGCATTCGCAAAGTCGATGCCAATGGCATTATCACGACGGTTGCGGGCAGTGGCGATCCAGATCAAGGTGCATTTTTTGGCGATGGTGGCTTGGGCACACAGGCGCGCCTAAATCGCCCCAGTGCTATTGCTATTGATCAGAGGGGTAATGTTTATATCGCGGATACGGATAATCACCGCATTCGCAAAGTCGATTCTCGCGGTGTTATTGCGACGGTTGCGGGAATGGGACAGAGTGGGTTTGCTGGCGATGGCGGTGCAGGTACGCAGGCGCAACTCAATTCTCCGAAGGGCATTGCCGTTGATGCGCGGGGATATCTTTTTATTGCAGATACAAATAATCACCGCATTCGCTTGCTTGATTTGAACAGCGGTCTGATCCAGACTGTCGCGGGCACGGAAGTGGGGCAACACGATTTCGAAGAAGGTGGTGCCCTCGCCATAAGTCTCAATGCCCCGCATGGCTTGGCTCTTAGTCCAACGGGCACCCTGTTAATTGCGGATGCGGCAAATCACAGAATACGAGAGCTGTCCGTTCTATTTGATTTGGCCCTCTCATTGCCTGCTGTTCCGCGGGAAAAATCCTTCGATTTCAATGCCGATGGTCGGGTTGATTTCAATGATTTTCAGATCTTTGTCAATGCTTTTGACTCTGTCGATACGCGCTTTGATCTCAATGCCGATGGTCGGGTTGGTTTCGGCGATTTTCTGCACTTTGCCAGGGTTTATGAAGTGAGAAGTGTGAAGTGAGATGCCATGATCGCACTGCCAACACCTCAAAATATCAATCAGGCTGCCGATATTATTAAAAACGGCGGCCTGATTGCCTATCCGACCGAGACCGTGTATGGCCTGGGGGCTGATCCCCACAACGATGAGGCTATTCAGAAAATTTTCATTGCCAAAGGGCGCGCGGAGGACAAGGGGTTTATTCTCTTGATTCGCGGTGTAGATGATCTTTCAAGGCTTGTTCGCGCTGTATCTCCGATAGCTCAAATACTTATCGAGGCATTTTGGCCAGGACCGCTTACCCTTGTTTTTCGCGCCAATCCCGATCTTTCTCCCGCCTTGCTCGGCGGACGCGATACAGTGGCTCTCCGCCATTCGAGTTCGCCCATTGCTACCCAGTTGCTCACTGAACTCGGCGGTCCCCTTACGAGTACGAGTGCCAATCGTTCTACAGAGCCTCCGGCGCGTTCGGCTTATGAGGTGGAGAACGCACTGGGCGATCATCTCGATCTCATTCTCGACGGTGGACCTTCCGACAGTACGCTTCCTTCTACGCTTGTCGATGTTTCTACCGACCATGCAATTCTCCTGCGCGAAGGTGCTATTCCTGCCCAAAAACTCAGGGCGCATATTCACCTTGAAAAAAAATAAAAGGCGAGAAGAAAAATCTCCTCGCCTGATCGCAAATACGGGAAACAATATTTGCTTAAAATGAAACATTGCTCATCACATAAGCCCAGTGCATGTCCTCGTTCAATCGACCCAATGCCTTGATGGCATCTCGCGCCAGGGCAATTGTATAACCGGTGACAAAGGTTACATTTTCGCTGTATTGATATGAAAGTGTTAAATCGAGTTCATCTGCCAGATGACCCGATTCCATATTGCCTTTTTGGGCGAGGAAGAACACATGTCCGTCCGCTGCCAAACGCAACTGCTCTTCCCCATCCAGTGGTACGGATACTTTTATCGCAAAGTCCTGAAGGCCGAGATTTTGAGTGTGGACGGGAATGTTGAGAAATAAATCGGCAAATCCGTAGTATTTGTGATTGGTTGCAAAGAGCGTATCGAATGATTTCCATTTGCTGTCTTTCTCATTGCCATCGCCAGACAAATAATCATACCACAGGGTCAGGCTACCTTTGCCCAGTGTTGTACCCAGTCTGCCACCAAACATAAATGCCGAGCCATTCGGCCCACGCCGTTCGCCTGTTTGGAAAGAGCCTTCTGCGCGGTAGGTCCAGTTCGATTTTTCGCCGTAAATGCGTGCGCCGAGTGTCCATAGCCGCGTATTATCACTTCTGTTGAAGCCTTTGGGAGATACGTGGTGGTAGATGCCGTAAAAATCTGCTGATGTGTTCGTTCCCGATGCAGTAGCATACAAAGCGGCCAGATAGGCATTGCCGTTTATACCTTCGGCTGTGGTATCGGATAGGCGAACGCCAACGCCTTGAACTGTGCCCCATTGGGGTCTGGCGGTCGCGATAACGCCATCGAAGGCACGTCCTTGTTGTGCCCATTCAACTGCGCCGATTATTCGTTGCCCGCCCAATCCTATCGCTTGGCGTCCAATACGAAGGGATAGGGCTGTGTCGCCCATATCATTGATATCCATATACGCTTGATGAAAGTCGAAATTGTCGGCATTATAATCGGTGAATGTGTTGCTTTCTTCGCCCCACAGCCGCACATCTTGCAATTGGATAAACACATTTACATCTTGATCTAAATTCGCTGTGATATTCAGCCGGGCGCGCATGGATGTGAATACGTCGTGCCCATTGCCAACGGGATTTCGAAATTCCGTGCGAGGCCGAACTTGCCCTCCAAACTCGATATCTGTGGCTTCAACACTACTTGCTATAACGACAATTATCGCTATACCAACCAACCATCTCGACAGCATATTAGCCTCCTGGATACAAATCTTTCAATCGGAGATCACCTAAGTATAATATACGATAAACATTTAGACAATATAAGCTATAAAAAACAACCTGCTTATCACAGCAAAGTTCCCTGAACGGGTTCTTCGACAATTCCAGTTCGGATGCGCTGAGATAGGGTTGTGTGTCGCTCTGCAACCCGGTTGTTGCGAACAGCCATTCCCAGAGCCTGTTTTGTGCCTACGAGTATGACCAGTTCTCGCGCCCGCGTAATGGCTGTGTACAATAAGTTGCGCTGTAACATCATATAGTGTTGCGTGGTCAAGGGCATTACCACGGCGCGAAATTCTGCACCCTGGCTTTTGTGGACACTCATGGCATAGGCCAGCACCAATTCGTCTAATTCCGAAAACTCGTATTCTAAGACGCGGTCCTGAAACCGCACGCGCAATATATCGTCCTCTATTCCCTGGACGCGCCCAATATCACCGTTAAAAACATCGCGGTCGTAGTTATTTCGCACCTGCATTACTTTGTCGCCCACCCGAAAGCGGATACCGCCCCGCGTCATCTCCTGTCCTTTGGGATTCAACTCGTCTTGCAAGACTCTGTTGAGATTGTTCGCGCCGGTCTCCCCTCGATACATCGGGACGAGTACTTGAATATCTTCAATACCGTCCAGACGATATGTGCGCGGCAAACGCGAGGTACACAATCCACAAACCGTCTCTACGACCTGATTGGGTTCCGAGACTTCGAGAAAAAAGAAATCCGCATCGCGATCATTCTGTAAGTATGGCATTTCGCCGCGATTGATCGCGTGGGCATTGGTAATGATGCGGCTCGTTTGTGCCTGCCGAAAGATCTCGTTGAGTTCCACGACTTCGACAATGCCAGATGCAATGACATCCTTCAACACATTTCCTGCGCCAACCGATGGCAACTGATCGACATCGCCTACCAGGACCACCGAAGCACTGATTGGTACAGCGCGCAATAGACTGTTCATCAGAACCGTATCGACCATGGATATTTCATCGACAATCAGGGCTTCGATCTCCAGGGGATTCTCAAAATTTTTCTCAAACACCATTTCAGATGGGCTAAATTTTAGCAATCTGTGGATGGTTTTGGCCTCATGCCCGGTCGCCTCAGACATCCGCTTGGCCGCGCGTCCTGTTGGCGCTGCCAGTGCGATTTTTTTGTTTCGCGCCTCTAAAAGTGCGATCAGCCCTTTAATAGTCGTTGTTTTACCCGTTCCCGGCCCCCCCGTCAATACCAGCAAATTGTGCGATAATGCCTTTTCTAAGGCTAATTTTTGACGGGGCGCGAATGTGACCCCGTCGCGCTGTTCTATGGCTCTGATCTCCGCCGGGATATTGCCCAGTTCAATGCGTTGTACCTGGGATAATTGATAGCACCGCGTTGCCGCGCCCTGTTCGGCATAGTACAAATGCGGCAAATACACCCGCTTGTCATCTACCACAATTGATTCTTCGGAGAGCAATTGCGCCACGCACGGTGCGATTGCATCAATAGGGACATCGAGTGCTTCGGCACACGATTCAATGAGCGCTTCTTCGGGCAAGAAAACATGGCCTTCTTTGTCTGCGGCTTCATTGAGTACATGCAAAAGACCGGCCTGGATGCGCCGGTCTGAATGTGCGGGTATGCCCATTTTTTGCGCGATGCGGTCTGCCGTCAAAAAGCCAATGCCCCAAACATCTACAGATAGGCGATAGGGATTTTCCCGAATCAATTCAACGGCTTTCTGCCCGTACTTCTTCCATATTTTTACGGCGTATCCCGTGCCCACTTCGTGCGATTGCAAGAATAGCATGACATTGTGGATCTCGCGCTGGTCTTCCCAGGCTTTGATAATCCACTTTGCGCGTTTTGCTCCCAATCCCTCGACTTCGACCAGTCGTTTGGGATCTCTTTCGATGACATCGAGCGCTTCTTTTCCAAAGTGATCCACAATCCGCTTTGCCGTGACTGGCCCAATGCCTTTGATCAATCCCGAACCCAAATACCGCCGCATTCCCTCTACTGTAGATGGATGCACGGTCTGGTAGGATTCAATTTTGAATTGTGCCCCATATTGCTTATGGGTTGTCCATTCGCCTTCCAAAACCACGGTCTCACCCGGGTTGATAGACAGCATTTCGCCCACAATGGTCGCCGGACGGTTGTTGTAGGCGGTGGATCCCTCTACCTGCAAACGGGCAACCGTGTATCCATTCTCTTCGTTTTGAAATGTAATGCGATCTACAATTCCGCGAAGCTGAGCCATGTAAAACCTCGGCGAACATGTTCTCCCATCACACAATCGGAGTGGTAGAGGAATTATACGACACTTGCCGCGGTTTTACAAGTTGTATCAAATTTGCAGTACACAAAATGTATAAAATCCGTATATTGTTGAAACACAACATTTAACGGCTACGTCACAACGGAAAGAGGTTGGCCCAAAAGCTATTGACACACCGCCTGTACCTGTCGGTGTGATCTGGGGTCCTCGCGCCGTCCCGCCAAGAACTCGCGCGAGGGCCTTTCTTTTTTGGTACACGAGATGGTTGCCCTTGGGCCAACCGCGTCACAACTTAAATTTTTTTGTGAAAAACAAAAAGCACCTACTCGTCCCTTCACCAAATCGTCAAATTTGACGCAAGGAACAAGCAGGTGCCTCGTGGACTGGTATGGCAACGCTGCTGAAACGCTGTGCGTTTCGAAAATATTGTTTTTTTCACAGGCCAGTCGGCGAAAAATATAGCCAATCTTATATTTGAGGTCAAGGGGGAAAATGGACTGGAGCGGGTAGAAAAGTTATAGCCTGATTTTAATTGCGTATAAATGAGGAGAAAAATGAAGCGTTTTCTTGTCGTTGTTTTACTCGGATTGATATGGACGGCTCATGCTGAAGAGGACCGCAAGACGGTTTTGTTTTTGGGAGATAGCCTGACTGCGGGTTATGGTCTGGATAAAACGCAGGCTTTTCCCGCGCTGATTCAGGCAAAGATCGATTCGCTCGGGTGGGCGTTTGATGTGGTCAATGGTGGTCTGAGTGGCGAAACATCGGCGGGTGGGTTGCGGCGGGTCAACTGGTTGCTGCGGCGAAAAATCGATGTGCTGGTGCTGGCATTGGGGGGCAACGATGGTTTGCGGGGGATTCCCACGACTGAAATGCAGCAAAATTTGCAGGGGATTATAGACCGCGCAAAAGAGAAGTATCCAGATATTCAGATCATACTTATGGGTATTGAAGCACCACCAAATTTGGGAGATATCTATACGACGGCTTTCCGTGCGGTGTTCCCTGCTCTATCTGAAAAGAATCGCGTGCTTTTGATACCCTTTTTATTGGAAGGTGTTGGCGGGATTCCAGAGCTGAATCTGCCAGACCGCATTCATCCCAATGCTGCGGGACATCGGATTATAGCGGAAACCGTGTGGCGCGTGCTTAAACCGGTTCTGGAAAAGAAGTGAGAGGGCCTCACACTTCGCTTCGCAAAATTTCGAGTGGAGGGCGGTCGGCTATGCCGCGGCTGTTGAGCATGCCGACAAAGATAGTGAGCGCGGTGACGAGGGCAAAGACGCCGACAATGGCCGCAGTGGGCAGGGCAAAGTGAATGTCGAAAATAAAGACGGTGACAGCCCAGGCACCGCCAATAGAGAGTATGAGTCCAGTCAGGGTAGCGAGTGCGCCCAGGAAGGTATATTCCAGCAAGAGTATGCGGCGAATCTGTTTTTGAGATGCCCCCAAAGTGCGCAGCAAAACGGCTTCACGAATGCGTTGATAACGGCTGGTGGTGACTGCGGCAGTTAGCACAATGAGTCCGGTAATCACACTAAAAAGTGCCATGAAGCGCACGACAAAGGCGATTTGCGAGAGTACATCGTCAACGGTTTTGAGAATGAGGCCAAGGTCAACAGCCGAGACATTGGGATATTTCTGAACCAGTGTGCGTTGCAACATAGCGGATTGTTCCGTGGTGTTGATGCGCGTGGTCAAGACGTGAAACTGGGGGGCTGTTTCGAGTACGCCTTTGGGAAAGACGATAAAAAAGTTTGGCTGAATGCGTTGCCAATCAACTTCTCGCAGGCTTTGTACTGTGGTCTGAACGGGCACACCCTGGATGTCGAAGGTCAGGGTATCGCCGAGCGAGACGCGAAGCGAGCGGGCAATGTCGCGCTCAAAAGAGATGGGGATGGGTTCTTCTGTTCGTTCTGCATCGATCCAGGTGCCGCCTACGAGACGTTCTGAATCGAAGAGGTGATTGCGATAGGTCGAGCGGTATTCGCGTTGTATTGCCCAGCGTCGCACGTCGTGTATTCTGCCGTAGGAACGCGCCTCTTGACCTTTGATGCTCTTCAGACGCATGGTGACGATGGGAGCGTGGTGAATGACGGGTAGGCTCTGTTTGCGGAGCAACGCGCTTACGCCTTCAATCTGATCGGTTTGCACATCGACGAGCACAAAGTTGGGGCGGTTGTCGCTCCCCGCGATAGCAATTTGAGCGAGTAGAGCGTGTTGAACAATATAGAGCGTGGTGATGAGAAAGGTCCCGAGGCCCAGCGCGAGCATGAGAATTACGGTTTGATTGTGTGGGCGGTAGAGGTTGGCCAGACCCTGTCGCCACACGTATTGCCAGGTTGTGGGAAAGAAGCGGCGAACGGTTTTGATGATGAGCCACGATGCGCCTATGAGCAGTCCAAAGGCAATGCCAAATCCGATGGCAATGCCAATACCAATGAGGATACTGCTGGTTTGCAAAATGCCCAATCCCGCGACAATGAGACAGATCCCGCCGATGGTCATCATTTGCAGAGGATCTATTTTGGATCGCACATTTTCAAAAGATGCCCGCAAGGTGTGCAGGGGCGATGTTCGACGTATCGGCAATAGGGGGAGCAGGGCGAAGAGTAGGGATAGGCTCAGGCCAATGCCTGTGCCCTGAATAATCGCCCAATAAGAAAATTGAATATCGAGTTCGATGGGGAGGATTTGTGCGAACACACCGGGCAAGAGATATTGAATACCCACACCGAGGAGAGAACCGCATCCCGTGCCAATAAGACCCAGTGCGATGGCCTGGATGGCGTAAATGCAGAGGACCTGATTCGATTGCGCGCCCATGCAGCGCAAGATGGCGACGGTTGTTATTTTTTGGCGCGTATAAACGTGAATGGCACTGGCAACGCCGATACATCCGAGCAAGAGGGCGGCAAAGGCGACCAGACTGAGGAAGATATAGAGATTATCCAATATGCGATTGAGGCGTCTTTGACGGCTGGCAACGGTTTCGGTACGCAAATTTTGATCTCCGCGATAGGGGCGAAGTTCGCGCTGGATAGATTCGATTCTCGTGCTGCCGTCAAACTTAAAATAGGCCTCATAAGACGCCAGACTGCCAAATTTGATGAGGCCCGTTTTATCGAGATGCGATAAAGGGATGTACACACGCGGTGCCACTGTGGCAAAGGCCATGGCCTCGCCCGATATGTTTGTGATGCGTCCGCCTATGACAAAGGTGTGGTTGCCAATTCGCACGGAATCGCCGACCTGAACGCCAAATTGGACGAGCAAGCCGTCGTCGAGTAGCGCGTGATGGGTACGCTGAAAGGTCTTCGACGCTTGTAGTGGATTGGTTTCAAATGTGCCGTAATAGGGAAAGTCGCCTTGTAGCGCGCGCACCTGTACCAGGCGGGTTCCGCCGTTTTTGGGAAAGAAGACCATTGAGGCAAAGCGCACTTCTCTGGATTGCTCCCCACCCCATGAGTTGAATAAGGAGTCAACCGCAGGCGCAAAAGCGCGCTGGCTGCTGACGCGCAAATCAGCGCCCAAAAGTGTGCGCGCTTCGCTTTCGACAACGCGTTGCAGGTTATCGCCCAGGGCGCGAATAGCTACGAGGCCACCCACACCGAGCAATATGCAGGAAATAAAGAGCAACAGTCGGCGGCGATACGTGCGGCTATCGCGCCAGGCCATGCGCCAGGTCCAGGCGTTGAAGAGTGGGCTGGAGGTCTGATTTTTAATGCTGGTGATTCGATCCATGAGGCAAATTAAGAATTAAGAATGGGGCTGTTTGGGTGAACTGACCACTGGTTTTGGGTGGCGGGGTATCCTGTTCATCCTTTAATCCTGCACATCCTGATCCACTTTGCCACCTTGCAGATGGATGATGCGCTGCGTACGTGCGGCGATATCGTGATCGTGCGTGACGAGGATGAGGGTTGTGCCCGCTTCGCGGTTGAGGTCAAAGAGCAGATTGGCAATGGTATGGCTGGTGTCGGCGTCGAGGTTGCCCGTAGGCTCATCGGCAAATAAAATGCGCGGTCGGTTGATAAAGGCGCGTGCAATGCCCACGCGCTGTTGTTCGCCACCCGATAGCTGGGTGGGATAATGGGTCAAGCGATCGCCCAATCCCACGCGGTCGAGCAATTCTCCCGCTTCGCCAAACACACCGTTTTTACCGCGTAGTTCGAGGGGAACCGCGACATTTTCAATGGCGGTGAGGGTGGGGATGAGTTGAAAGCTCTGAAAGACAAATCCCACGTATTCATTTCGCACGGCTGCGCGTTGATCTTCGTCAAGGCTGTCGAGGGCCATGCTGTGAAGGGTGACTGTGCCCGATGTTGGGCGATCAAGGCCAGCACACAGACCAAGTAGCGTGGTTTTTCCACTGCCCGAGGGTCCTACTATCGCACAGGTTTGGCCTTTGGGTATGGTAAATGTGACGTTGTCTAAAACGGTGAGCGGATGCCCTCCGCTCGTGTAGGTGCGGGTGAGGTTTTGAACTGCGAGTGCTGCGTTTGGATGGCTCAACTGATTACTCCTTGCGTCTCTGGTTGTAATTCTTACCTTTGTGAGACTTCAAAACATAACATAGAGTTCCATTATGTGCAAAAAATGAGTGGAGGAGACATGCAAGCTGAGATTGTGATGATTGGAACGGAGTTGTTGTTGGGTGAAATTGTAGATACCAATGCCACGATGTTTGCCAAAGCGCTGCGCGATATTGGAATGGATTTGTTGTATAAAACGACTGTGGGAGATAATGAAGATCGGATTGCCGGCGTTTTGGATATTGCGCTGGATCGGTCAGATGTGATTCTGACATCGGGAGGGATTGGTCCTACGGTAGATGATATGACGCGGCAATGCGTGGCGCGTGCAACGGGACGCAAGCTCGTTTACAGTAAGGTATTGGAAAATCAGATTGCGTCGCGGTTTCGCAATTTTGGCCGTGAGATGGCAGATAATAACAAGCGACAGGCGTATATTCCCGAAGGCGCTATGCCATTGGAAAATCCCATGGGCACAGCGCCCTGTTTTTTGAGTGAAGATGCCCAAGGGCGCGGCTGTGTGATTTCGCTTCCGGGTGTGCCGAGAGAATTGGATTATATGTTGCACAAGGTCGTGATTCCGATTTTGATTGATCGCATGGGCGGTCGCAAAATTACCAGGGTGCGCGTGTTGCGAACCTGTGCGGTGGGCGAGAGCAATATTGATCGCACAATTGGAGATTTGATGACGGGAAGCAATCCAACGGTAGGATTGGCGGCACATGCAGGGCAGACGGATGTGCGCGTGGCGGCGAAAGCAGATACAGAGGAGGATGCCGATGCGTTGATTGCGCCGATGGAAGCGGAACTCAGAAAGCGGTTGGGAGTTGCGATTTACGGTACGGGGAAGGAGACAGTAGCCGAGGTCGTGGGCGGTTTGTTGAGGGAAAACGGGCTGACAATTGGGGTGGTAGATACGCTGACAGATGGTCAGGTCGTGCGGGAGTTCGAGGAGAATGGCGCAGGTGATGTGGTGATTGCGCAAGGGGAGGCCAATATGGACGGTCAGGATGATCCTCGCGCTTTGACGGAAGCGATGGCTCAGGAGGTTGCGCCCGAAGGTGGCGTGGGGCTGGCAATGGTTGGTCCTTATGAAGGTGGTGCGACGTTTATGGCTGTTTATGGCTCTGATCCGCGAGCGCGAACATGTATTGAGAGCCGCCGCTTTCAGGATTCAGATCATATCCGCCGATGGTTGGTGATTCAGGGGTTGGATCTGGTGCGCCGGGCGGTGTTGGGCAAGTTGGCTTCGCCAGCAGATTGAGTTTGAACAAATGGGAGGACTGTAGTGCAAAACGATGTGTCTTTATCTTATTCGAAGAGTGGCGTCAATATCGATGAAACAGATGCTGTTAAAAGAGATATGGCTTCAAATATCGGGCGCGGGGATTCGAGAGTGCTCAATAAATTGGGGGCCTTCGGCAGTCTGGTTGATGGCCGTTTTGAGGGGTATGATCACCCCATTCTCGTGCTGAAAACCGAGGAGCCTGGTTCAAAGCAAAAGTTGGCGTTTGAACACGGAAGCGTCACGTCTATTGCCTATGATCTGGTCAATCATTTGATCAACGATATTATTGTTATGGGTGCTGATCCTTTTTATGTGCAAGATTGTATTGTCTGCGGCAAACTCGATCCCCCTGTAGTCAAAGCACTCGTTGGTGGGATTGCCGATGCTTGTGAGGCACAGGGATGTACTTTGACGGGGGGAGAAACATCTGTTCAGCCAGGGGTTGTCGAAGATGGGGTGTATATTTTAAGTGCTTCGGCTATTGGGGTTGTCGATAGGGACAGTATTATTGATGGTTCTGCGATTGAGGAGGGGGATGCGGTTCTCGCGCTTGCTTCCAATGGGCTTCATACCAATGGCTATACACTTGTCAGGGCGTTGTTGAAGAATAAGCCGGAGTTGATAGATCGGGATATTCAAGGGGTGTCTTTTCTCGATATGATTTTGCGCCCACACCAGTGTTATTATCAACCTCTAAAGGGTCTATTTAAGGAAGAGAGTTTGAAGGGTCTAGCACATATTACAGGTGGCGGTATCCAGGATAATTTATCTCGCATTCTTCCCGAGACCTGTCAGGCTGTGATTGATCTCGGACTAATCCAGGTTCTCCCCATTTTCAAAACGATTCGCGCCGAGGGCCTGGTTCCAGAAGACGATATGCTGCGGACTTTTAATATGGGTGTGGGGATGACGCTTGTGTGCGCCCAGAATTCTGTGGCGAGGATTAACGCACATCTGCAAAGTGCGGGATGCCATGTGTATCCAATCGGGCGCATTGCCAAAGGCGAGGAAGGCGTTGTGTTCACGGGAAAAGTTCGGTGGTGAAGGGATAGGATATGAGATCTAAAACTTTAGAACGAGCGGTTCCCTTTGCGTGGGATAATTGAGAAAGGACATACATGGACACACCATATCGCATCATTGACGTAAAGCCCCTATCTGGGGCACTCGGCGCTGAAATTGAAGGCGTTGATATTGCGTCGGAGATCAGTGAGGAACAATTCGCTGAAATTCATCGGGCCTTTGCGGATTTCAGCGTGATTCTCTTTCGCAATCAGTCCCTCACGCAGGAACAACACATCGCATTTGCCCGACGCTGGGGGGATATCAATGTCAACCGGTTTTTTACGGGCGTAGCGGAAAATTCCATCATTGCCGAGGTGCGAAAAGAACCCGATCAGGAAACCAATATTGGGCGCAACTGGCATACCGATCATTCTTACGATACCATTCCCGCACTCGGCTCGATTCTCTATGCACGCGAGGTTCCCGAGTTTGGTGGCGATACGATGTTTGCCAGTATGTACAGAGCGTACGAAACCCTCTCGCCGGGGATGCGGAAGACGCTTGAAAACTTAAACGCTCTACACTCCAGCCGACATGTTTTTGGAGCTATGAACGGCAGAAAGCCCGATCAAAGCGGTCGCATTGGCAATCCCGAACTCGCCACGCAGGATGCTGTTCATCCCCTGATCATAAGGCATCCCATTACAGGTCGCAAAGCACTTTACGCAAATCCCGTGTTTACGGTTCAAATTGAGGGATGGACAAAAGAAGAATCCCAACCTCTGCTTCAGTATTTGTACCAGCACGCTTCCCACCCGGATTTTACATGCCGCATTCGCTGGGAAAGAGATACTCTCGCTATCTGGGATAACCGCGCGACCTGGCATTGCGCTCTCAATGATTACCAGGGACAGCGACGCCTCATGCACCGCATCACGATTGAAGGTGTGCCGTTGAAGCGGTGTACAACTGCGACAGCAGTTCATTAGGAGTAGCTCATGCAAACGCGCCGCGATTTTTTATGTACTACCTTTACGAGTACTGCTGCTGTACTCGCCGCAAGTGCATTTCCCTCATCGCTTTTCGCACAACAAAAACCCAATGTGCTCTTTATTGCTGTGGATGATCTCAATGATTGGATTGGCTGTTTGGGGGGACACCCTGATTCTGTAACGCCAAATTTAGATCGCCTGGCGAGTCGTAGTACCTTATTTACCCGTGCGTATTGCAATGCGCCTGCGTGCAATCCTTCGCGTGGTAGCCTGGTGACTGGCAAATTGCCCACGACAACGGGGGTGTATGAAAATGCCCATTCATTCCGGCAGCAAGATCCGGATGCCGTGACTCTGATGCAGCATTTTATGGGCAATGGATATTATGTTGCGGGTAGAGGTAAGATCACGCGGCAAGGGAGACCTGCTGATGTGGTATCCTATCACGACTATGTTCCCCAGGGACGGGACCCACTGCCTCCCAATCCTCCGCTGAATGGTTTTTCACAAGGCAGGTTCGATTGGGGACCAATAGATGTGTCAGTGGAGGAAATGGACGATTGGAAAGTGGTGCAGTGGGGCAAGGAGGTGCTAAATAAAAAGCATGACAAACCCTTCTTTTTGGCCTGTGGACTCTACCGCCCGCACCTGCCGTGGTACGTGCCCCGAAAGTATTTTGATTTGTATCCTCCGGATGAGATCACATTGCCCAATATAGACGAAAACGATCTCGACGATGTGCCTCCCATCGGGCGATCCTTTGTCACGCGGCGGGATGATCACAAAAATGTGACTGAGACGGACAATTGGCGGAGGGCTGTTGCGGGGTATCTCGCCTGTATTCGATTTGCCGATGATATGATCGGGGAATTATTGGATGCACTCGACAATAGTTCTTATGCCGATAACACGATGATTGTTCTGTGGGGAGATCACGGCTGGCACCTGGGCGAGAAACTCCATTGGCGCAAATTTGCTCTTTGGGAAGAGGCCACGCGCGTGCCTCTTATGATTTCAGCACCGGGTATGGCACCCGGACGATGCGACCGCACGGTCAGTCTGGTCGATCTGTATCCAACATTTATTGACGTTTGCGGCTTGCCTCAAAGAGATGGTCTGGATGGTGTGAGCTTAAAATACCTGATGGAGCAGCCAGACCGAGAATGGGATCGTCCCGCGCTGACCACGCATATTCGAGGGAATCACAGTGTGCGCTCTGAACGCTGGCGATATATTCGCTATTCAGATGGAACAGAAGAACTCTACGATCACGAAAATGACAGCCTCGAATGGACAAATCTCGCAGGAGATGCGCAGTATAAGGACATCATAGATGCACACGCAGCCTGGATACCCAAAGTGGAAGCACCTACCGCAGAACCTCTGCGCCGCCAGTACGGATTGAGCGATGGACAATCCCTCTCAAAACCAGGAGAAAATCCGTCATGAAAATCGCAAGTGCAACCCGTCGTAGCCTCAATATTCCCTTTTACTGCAAACGGGTCGAACGCGCCATGCACCGCGCGCAGACTCACGACGAACGGGTCTATCTCTACCGCATTGAAACCGACGAGGGTATCGTGGGCTATGGAGATAGTCTGTCTGTTAGTGATGTACATACACTGATCGGTCAGAACCCCTTCCAGATCATGCACAACGACGCCATCGGTTTTGGTCCACAGCTCGCTGTTCTGGACGCTGTTGGAAAGGCCGCTGATGTGCCCGTTCATGCCCTGCTCGGCACCAAATTGCGCGACCGATGCCCCATCTCCTGGTGGGACATTGACATGTCACCTGCCGACTGGGTCGCAGAGGCCAGAGAATCTCTCAAACGCGGGTACACTTCTTTTAAAATGAAAGCCCGTCCCTGGCGAGACATCCTCCAACAGGTCGAAGTCGTCGGCAAAGTCGTACCCGCAGATTACAAATTCGACATAGATTTTAACGGTTTTCTGCTCAACCAGGCAAAGGCGGAAATTATCCTCCAGCAGCTCGACAATCACCCCAATGTCGGCATCTACGAAAGTCCCTTCTACCTTTATGGCGATCTCACCGGCGCGCGAATTCTTCGCGAACGCGTATGCAAACCCGTCGTCGAACACTTCCGGGAAGAATATTTGCTCGCCCACGCCTGCGATGGATTTGTCATTGGTGGCGGCGTTACAGAAGTCCGCCGGCAGGCCGCACTCGCCGCTGCTTTCAACAAACCTTTCTGGTTGCAACTGGTCGGCACTGGAATTACCACTGCCTTCGCCGTACACCTCGGCTCTGTCCTCTCCCACGCCCAGTTGCCCTATATTACCTGTCACGAACTCTGGAAACACGATTTGCTCAAAAAACGCCTCGACGTGATCGACGGTCACATCCAGGTCTCCGATGCTCCTGGCCTGGGCATTGAAGTCGATGAAAAAGCTGTCGAAAAATACGCGGTCGATCCCGATACACCCACACCTAAAAGGCTCTACCGCCGCAAAAAACGCATCCTGCGCATCTCGTGGCCCGGTGCGGCCAAACAGAAACGCATCTGGGAATTTACCGATGAAGCCATCTACCAGAAGACCTTCTACGCAGGTAGCATCCCCGGATTTGAACGCGGTGTTACCCTGGAAGTCATTGAAGACGACCACAGCGCGACTTTTAAAAAAGCCCATGCCACGCTGGCAAAACGCGAGGCAACTATACCCGCCCTGATGTGAATTAAAGTTAGGAGGATTCGATCATGAAAATCATCGACATCGACATCATCCCCATCTACCCCAAAATCGCCGACCGGAATGCCGATCAGAAAGCCCGGTTTTTCAATATAAACCATCGTACCATTTTTAAAATTACGACTGACAATGGCATTGTGGGCTATGGTGATGCACGCTGTGAGGCCCCTTCTAAATCCATTGTAAATCACCTGATCGACCGCGATCCGTTTGACTTTATCAACGCCGATCTCAACAGTGGCCTGATGGGCGCACTCTACGATACCATGGGCAAATACCTTGAAATTCCCGCGTACAAACTCATGGGTCAGAAGATACGCGACCGCGTACCCGTAGCTGCCTGGACCCGCCCTGCCTCCCCGGAAGACCTGGCCAAAGAGGTTCAGCGAGCCGTGGAAGAAGGGTATATGATCTTTAAAATCCACACTTGCGCCTATTACGACGTGTACGAACAAACCAGAGCTGTTGAGGAGGTTGCTCCGCCCGGTTTCAAGATGCATTACGACTTCAATCACAATCGGCCGCTTGCCGCTGTCCTGCGCATCTTACAGGAACTGGAAAAGTCCCCCGTCGTAGGTATGATCGAAGATCCCCTGGTCTTATCCGATGTCGAAGGCTGGCGCCTTCTGAGAGAGAAAACCAGTTTGCCGCTGCTCATGCATGTCCCTCAACTCGGCGGCGGTCAGGAGATTATTCGCGGTTGCGCCGATGCCTACATGATCGGCGAAGGCGGCATTGGCTCTACCCTCGTGCGTGGATTTGCTACTGCCCTGGCCAATGTCTCCTCTGTCATCCAACTCACAGGCGGTACCCTCACCAAAGCCCTGGCTCTGCATATGGGCGCCGTGATTCCCAACGTGGCTCATTCTACCAACCTGGACGACCAGTACGGTGAAGACGTTGTCAAACAGCGCATCGAAGTCGCAGGCGGTTCCTCTCCGGTACCCAAAGGCCCCGGCCTCGGCGTAGAAGTTGATGAAGACGCACTGGCCAGATGCGCCGCCAACAAACCCACTGTTATTCCCCCCACTATTGGCATCCTGCATCTACCCGACGGCCACAAGCTCTATACGAGAGGATTCCCGAACGTTGCTCGCCTCACTGGTTTCCCCGAAGGCAACATCCGGGGCATTCGCCTGGATGTCTGGGAAGACGACGATTCCGACGAGTTCAAACAAACTCTGCAACGCATCGAACAGCAGGGGCCGTTTATGGAAAAATAGATGTTCTGTGTGGCGTAACCCTTCTATCAGGTCTTTATATTATGCACACCAGCACCCTATTAGTCTCTCGGGACTTTGAATATTGGCAATCTGGCGAAAACGGCCTCACTTGCGTCGATTTTGAGACCTTCTGTCCGGACTACCACGAATTGGACCGCACGGGAGTCATCTCTCCCCATCTCGAAGACGGCATACTGCACGCCGGATATGCACTTCTGGCACTGACTACCGCCTTTTACGATATCTGGCGCGCACGCACGGATGATTTTTTTATCTATCCCCAGCACTTTGCCATCCTGGACATCACCAGAGAAGGCGTCAACACGGGATGCGGGCGCCTACCACTTGAGAAAAATACGCTGGGCGGTCCCTGGGGCAACTTAGACGTCTGGCCCAACTCAAAATGGATTCCCGCCCAAGGCAGCGTTTCCGGCATGCTCAAGAAAGCATTTGACCTTCAGATCAACCGCCTATTCTGGCCCGAAGACTTCCGCCCAAGCCGCGAAGAAAAATCTCTACCTGCTTATGCGGTCAAAATGCTCCGTACCCACTTGAAAGCTGTCTATTATTACAATACCTCCGAACCCAATATCGAAATCCATTCCGCTCAAAACGTGCAAGATCTCCTTCAGACGAGCCTCAATAGACTGTCCGACATAGATGGCCTATCAATACAACACTCTCTTCAGAGACATGTTCTCGAAAACCCACCGACCGATCATCGTTATGTCGAACAGTATCGCAAAGTAGATCTGGATCATTTTCTCAACGACATGGCGGATTGCTTTGAAAATGCCTGATTGAGACTCGCATAATTTTCTCCTGGGGGAATTCTTTGGCTAATGGTCAACTCCTATACCTGCTAACCGCCCGCGCCGAGTCTAAAAATCCTCTTCGCGTGGGCCTCATCGGCGCTGGAAAATTCGGCACCATGTTTCTGGCACAGGCCCGTCGCGTTGCGGGTCTGCACGTCCTGGGTGTGGCCGATCTATCCCTGCACCGGGCGCGAGAAGCCCTCACGCGTGCTGAGTGGTCGCCCGAACAATTTGCCGCAATCGACTTTGATCACGCCCTCAAAACCGGCGCCACCCATCTCACTGATGACAGCGAGGCCCTCATCCGGGCGGATGGTCTGGACGTTCTGGTCGAAGCCACTGGCAATCCTCTCGCGGGCATCCACCACGCCCTTCAGGCTATCGAACACGGGCGACACCTGGTCATGGTCAATGTCGAAGCAGACGTTCTGGTCGGTCCCATTCTGGCTCAACGTGCAGCATCTGCTGGCCTCGTGTACACCCTCGCCTATGGCGACCAACCGGCTTTGATCTGTGAACTGGTTGAATGGGCTAAGACCAATGGCTTCGACATTGTCTGCGCTGGCAAGGGCACCAAATACCGGCCCGAGTACCACACATCCACTCCTGATACTGTCTGGGAGCACTACGGTTTCGATGCTGAAACCGCTGCAAAAGGCGGTCTGAATCCCCATATGTTCAATTCCTTTTTGGACGGCACAAAATCCGCCATTGAAATGGCCGCTGTCTCAAATGCCACTGGCCTGAATCCCCAGCCCGAAGGCCTGAAATTCCCGCCCTGCGGCATTGACCAACTGCCCGATATTTGCCGGCCTCATAGCGACGGGGGGCAGCTTTCTCACAAAGGAACCGTCGAGGTTGTCTCCAGCCTGAAACCAGATGGAATCCCTGTAGATCGGGATCTGCGCTGGGGAGTTTACGTCACCATTGAAGCTCCCGGCGACTACATCCGCCGCTGTTTCTCCGAATACGGCCTTCCCACTGATTCCACTGGGCGTTACACGGCCATCTACCGCCCCTACCACCTGGTTGGCATGGAACTCACCACCAGCGTCTTGCGCGCTGGCTTACGCGGCGAAGCCAGCGGCGCGCCCGTTGTTTTTAATGCAGACGTTGTCGCCACTGCAAAACGCGATCTCTCCCAGGGAGAAGTCCTTGATGGCGAAGGCGGCTACCGGGTGTACGGCAAACTCAGGCCTGCTAATCAGGCTCGTACATCTAACGCCCTGCCCATAGGCCTGGCTCACGATCTCAAGCTAAAACACAAAATCGCCGCAGGGCAATCCATACACCAATCCGACGTCGATTTGGACGAAAACAACGCCATTCTCCGTCTCCGCCGGGAAATGGTACAACGCTTTGTGGAAAGGAGCGAATAATGAACAATGAACAATCGCTTTTGCCACCGAAAATTTCATTTTTTGAAAAACGATTGACAATAATTCTTGCTCGAGATGACGCGATGGTATGCGCTTTCTGTCCCGAATTGGATTTGGTGACTGAAATGGCAACGCCCGATGAAGCGCTGGAAGATATGCTGGAAGCCATGCAGGATTATGCTGAGGAATATTTAGAGGACTTAGAAATTTATGAAAACAGTCCTAATCGCGCCCATCATTTGCCTTATATCCAGGCGATTGATGCATGTAAAGATGTCTGGGATATTCGCATGCTAATTGAAATTCACCATGGCCGTGTACAGGTTTGATCAATTTCGCAAAGTATTGCGCGTTTTGGGATTCGCAAAAATTCGATCTCGGAAACACGAGACTTGGCGCAAAGTGCTCGTAAACGGAACGATTTTGCGCGTTCGCATTAGCCACAAACATGGACGAGATATTCCGCGGTGGCTATTTTATGAAATGCTGCGGCAGGCGGGAATTAATGAAGAAAAATTTCGGAAATTGATGTAGAATGGCTCCTCTTAAAAGATCCAAGCCCTGCTCGGTACCAAATTGCGCGTCCGGGAAGACTGTTTGCACGCCTTTTATCGAATCAAAGTCATCAACATGAAGGTGCATTCCTATCTATGACGCCTCTGTGCGGAATAGAGGGCGAAGTTTTTTGAGGATGGCGTCGAGTTCGCGGTGGTCGTCGTCGTCCAATTGTGTGCTGCCGGGCGCGCGCATGCCGCTCGTTTTGAAGATGCCTCGACGAATGAGTACTTCTTTAACCAGGCGGAGACCGAGGATCTGGATCAGGTTGGTGAGTGGCAGGAGTTGATCGAAGAGATCGCGTGCTCTGTCTTCATCGCCTGCTTGAAAGGCATCCCAGATATCGACGTGAATATCGACAACCGGGGCGCCGGGCATAAAGCCGCTGGCGCCTCGTCGCATTTCTGAGATCATCCAGCGGCACCAGGCCCCGCCAAAAACGCCCTGACAGTGATCACCTGCTTCGGCGACAATGGCGCTGATGTGATGTGCGCTGGGGTTGGCTTCTTCCTTGACGTAGATGAGGTGCTCGACTTCGGTGAGCAGGCGCACGAGTGCGGGAGGTTGCATGCCTGCACCTGCGTTCTGGATGAAAATGGGCAATTGTCCCGCGCTGGAAATGGCCTCGAAGTAGCGGAGGTTTTCATCGGGTCCACCGCTGCCCATATAGGGGGGCATGGCGATGACGGCATCGGCGCCTGCGCGCCCGGCATGGGCGGCGTGTTCGGTGGCTGTGGAGATATTGGTGCCGGCCACACCGACGATGACGGGGATGCGTTTGTCGGTTTTTTTGACGACGATTCCGACCAGGGTTTGTCGCTCCCGGTCAGAGAGATATTGAAATTCACCACCGAGCACGGGAAAGACCAAGCCGCCTGCACCGGCGGCGATGCAAAAGTCGATTTGCCGTTCAAGGCTTTCGATGTCGAAGTCGCCGGATTCGGCAACGGGTGTTTGTAATACGGGCAAGATACCGCGGATGGGATCGCTCACGGAGGTCTCCTGTGTTAGAACTGTTGGATGTTAATAATCGTACGATAGCGAAATATTCCAGCGGCGCGATAGGCCGAGGAAAACGCGGGCGCTCGCTGCGTCGTGATTGTTGCCGTCATCTGCATCGGACACGTAGCGTTCGTCGAGCAAATTGAAGACGTGCAATTGCAGTTTCACTTTGCCATTGCCAAATGTATTGCCGGGCAGGGTGTAGCCCGCATGCAGATTTACCAGGTTGTAATTTGGGAGCTGCCAGGACTGTTTTCGGTCGCTGGCATCTGTTCGGTTGGCGGGATCAAATTTAGCGTAGTGATCCATAAAACGCCGCAGATTCAGCGAGGCGTAGAGGCCGCGTGTGGGAAATACTGTACCGCTCAGTGCAAGGGTTTTTTGCGCCGAGTCACCCACTTTTAGCCCTTTGGCATAGACTTGAAAATTGCCGATAACCGATGGGTCTTCTTCGGGCGAAAATGTGACATTGGCATCGTTGAGCCATTCCCAGTTGCCCAGCGATAACATGCCGCGCACTTCCAGCATGGAATGGGGACGCGCTTTCAGGTCGAACTCTATACCTGTATGCCGCGCGTCAATGCCGTTTAGCAAAAATCGGAAGCTCTGGTCGAGTTTTTCGCTGTAAATGCTCTTGGGCCACGAGCGGTCTATCCATCTGGTGTAATAGAAATTTGTGTTTGCTGTCACTACGCCGCGTTTAAAATAACCGGTGCCCAACTCAAAGGAAGCGACTTTTTCATTGAATGTGGGATCGTAGAGGCTGTTGTCGTAGTGATAAACAGAGTCGAATTTGGGGGCTGTTGAAAGCCAGCCGATGTTGGCATATATATTGACCGCGGGGGTTGCGTTGTAGTTGCCGCCCACTTTTACGGTGTAGCCTTTGAAGTTCTCCCAGTCTGTCTGGTCCCAGTCGCCGTTGATCTTTGCGCGGAAATAGTCGATGCGTTTATAACCTGTTATGGATGCAGATGTGCTCAAAAATGTCGTAAAGTTGTTAAATCGACCTTCGAGTTGTGCAAAACCACCGCCCCAGCGCGTGAGGCCGTCGTTGTGGTAGGAGACTTTGTCTCCGAGTCGCTTGACGGAGGTCGTGGCGTTTCTGTCCCATGGAAAGACGTAATAATCGGCACCGAGCAAATTGCGTACTTCGCGCCAGTGTTGCCCTCTGTAATAGCGCAAATCTATGCCAAAGGCCAGCGTGTAGATGTCGCTCAAACGGTGTTCAGCTGTGCCCAAATACCCATACCAGAAGTGCTGGTTGACTGAGTTTCGGATGACGGTTCTCGCCGCAATTTCACTGCTGCCCACTTCACCTGCACCTACCAGGTCGGGATGGGCTTCCGACGCTGTTTGGGTGTTCAATTCATCGGCAACGCGTTGCCAGTTGATGCTGCCATCGGGTAACGAGCGCGGGTTGGTGCCCAAACGTCCTGTGCCGCCGCCTTTGCCGCGCGAAAAATAAAATACGTTGGACAGGATGAATTGTTCGTTGGGTGTCCAGTACCAGTTTAGATTGATCTGGGGTTTGTGGTAAAAATTCTCGCGTTCCATGATGATGCCACTATCGCGTGCGTCGTGTACCTGGCCGTTGTAGTACTCCTGGTAGGATGAAAATGGCGAGCGTCCCCAGTTTGGATTGTAGTCGATGCCGTAGGTTCTCGCATCCGCAACATCAATGCCCAGGGATCGGGCGTAATCGGCATCAAAGGTTGCGATGGATTGCTTGTAGAGTCGATGCCCGTGGCGTTGTGGCGCGCCTACGACAAACAGGTCAATTTTTTGTGTCTCAGATGCTAAAAAGCTCAGTGCGCCAAAATAGGACCACGCCGATGTCCAGGCCTGATCGGGCAGGCCATCGCCGATTTTGCGCGTGAGGCCCAGGGTGAAAGCGGTTTTGCCGTTCATCAAACCCGATGAAAAATTGACTGTGGTTTTGTAAAAGGCGTTGTTTCCCGCTTCCTGTTTGATTTTGAACCCGCGCTGTTGGCGGGCGATGTCGGTGACAATGTTCATGGTGCCACCCACTGAGGCTATTGCCAGATTTGAGGCTCCCAATCCGCGCTGGACCTGGATTGATGACGTGACATCGCTCAGGCCATCCCAGTTGGACCAATAGACCCAGCCGTTTTCCATATCGTTGACTGGCACGCCGTTGATCATGACGGCGACGTTGCGCTGGTCAAATCCCCTCACATTGATGCGAGAATCGCCTGGGCCTCCACCTTGCTCGGTTGCATAAACACCCGGTGTATCATTCAAAATCATCGGGAGATCGCGCGAGCCGAGTTTGCGCTCCATATCGGCTTTTGGAACGTCTGAGAAGGCAACGGGCGTTTCGCGCAATTTGGCCCGGTCGGCAACGACGGTGACTTCTTTGCCTCGAAATGCTTCGGGCATGAGTTCTATAAATAACTCGGCAGCATCTGGTTCTACAACGACGGTGCTACGATATTCTTTGTATCCTACAAAACTTATGACGAGTGTATAGCTGCCTTCACCGATTCGGGTGATCTCAAATTGTCCATCGAGATCGGTGGCAGTTCCTCGCCCAGCACCTTCTAAATACACGTTTGCGCCCGGCAGGGCTTCGCCGGTTTCGGCATCGCGGACTTTGCCTTTTAATTCGGCGGCAGACAGGGTTGAGAGGGGTAAAAGGGATAGAGCAAAAAACATAATCAGTTGCTTCATATTGTACCTCCTGAAAAAATGGGACACATACGCTATGTGTGGCGTATTGGACGATGTTGTTGTGCTAATATATACAATCTTCTATTGACAACAAGTGCGATTGGGTAAAACAGCTCTGCAATGAGATACGGCCTGCGTTGATAATGCGCAGGCCGTTTTTATTTTAGAATTCGCGGTCTGGCACTTTCCAGTTGGCGTACCAGACAGAGTCTTCCGGGAGTGTGGCGTCGTCCGACCAGGCTGTTTGCATGGTGCGGAAGTTGGGCAGTTCGGGACGGATAACGGTTTCCCAGATGTGTTCGACCTGGTCAAAGGTGCATAGTTTTTGCGTGGGTTTTTCCGATTCATACGCGGCGAGTAATTCTCTAACTTTGTTGCCGAGCCATTCGATTTCGTCATTGACCATGCGTTCGCCAATCTGGCGATTGGATTCGCGGACGTTTTGGCCCATGGCAAAGTGCGGACCGGGTTCGCTTTCGGGCGGCAAACGCGAGATATCGACACAGTCGGGTTCAATGGCCCATAGAAGTGAGGTTTCGACCTTTCCCGCGTGGTCGCCACCGCTGTTGTTGTCATTGTCAAAGCCGGGTTGGTTGGCTTCAAAGTCGGGCAGGCTATACAGGCGCAGGCCCACATGGGGCTGGATGAGTTCGCACAGGGTTTTCAGGTCTTGCCAGTTGGGGCCGTAGTGCCCGGTGAGGAGGATGGCCGCGTGAAAGCCGAGGGTGTCGGTCTGGCGGATGTGATAGCAGATATTTTTGAAGTGTTGCCAGGGCGGCATGCAGGTTAGCCAGGATCGTTCAGGCTGGCCAACCGAGCGTTCTGACCAGAGGGCATAGCCCCCAATTTCGTGGATATGCCAGTAGTCGGGCGGGGCGACGATGCCGCCGTGTTTGTGCGCGGCGCGAACGGCAATGCCGTGGGCTTTGAGGGCGTCGAGTCCCACGGCATTTTGCGGGCCGTGTGGTTCGCACAGGCCATAGGGGAAATAGACGACTGGGCAGGCTTCGAATGCGGCTTCGAGTTCATCGGGGAACATGCGTTCCCAGCGTACGTCTCTCACGGGGCGTGCTCCTTTTGAAAAATTGGAATGAAGTTATGATTCCAAATCGTGGTGCAGTTTTAGTTTGGCGATGAATTCCGGTGTGAGTGTGGTTCCTGAGTTTTTGAGATGGTCTATGACATCATTCCCAAGTGCTGTGTTGAGATGGTAGTGTTGTACAGATTCGTTGATTTGGATGAAGCCCAGGCGGTTTATCAGGCCCGGGTTCATTGTGCCGTTGACGATGGGCGCGTGAAGGGTGCAGTTGGTGAAGCGCGTGCCCAGTGTGCTTTGCAAAATATAGAATTGCTCTGGTACTTTTTTTACGTCGGGTTGGAGGCGACATTCGGTAAATACGAGTTCGCCCCGCAAGTTGGGTGCAGTTATGGTGTTCAGGCTGCACCGTTCAAAAGTCGTACTGGCAATGCAGTTGCCCAGGTATGCGCTAATATTTTCACAGTCGGTAAATCGCATTTTGGGATAGAGGGCGAGTGCATCGGCATAGTCGGTCGCCGATTCTCCACCGATCAGGATGTGTACCTGTTCATCATCGTCGGCAATTTCTTGAGTAAATTTTTCGAGTTGGACATTGTCGCAGATGATGGTGCTGTTGGCGTGGAGTTGCGTGCCATCATAGCTGCCGTTGCGGCGCAGGTCGTAGTGGTGTGGATTGGGTATGCGGATGAGGCGAACGCCCTGTTTTCTGCCTTCGACGGTGATGTTGCGAAATTCAATGCGATGGGGAAAGAAGAGGCGGGCATTGTTTTTGGTTTTGGAAAAGGAAACGGTGTCCAGGAGCCAGCACGGTGCATTTGATTTGGATGCAGCGCTGTAATCGATGAGCAGGTTTTCGATTGTGACCGTGCGTGCAAAGCCTATGGGATACTGGTAGTCGAAATCGGCCGGGCGACAGGATAGGACAGAAACACTGCCATTGCCACTGGGCATTAGCCGGCAACCGCGGATGCGTATGTGTCCGTCCCATTTGGCTCCATAGTCGCGCCGGAAATTGACGAATTGGTTGCCGTGGCGCGTGGTGTTTTCGATTACCAATTCACCGCCTCCTGTCAGGGCAATGCCTTTGAAGCCAATGGTGCAGTTGCTGATGTAGAGGTTCCAGCAGTGGAAATGCACGTCGATGCGATTGAGACGACAGTTTTCAACGCGGAAGTTTTTGTTGAGGTTGGTGCCAAAAACACCCCAGGCAACCCAGCCGCCTTCTGCTGTGATGTTGCGAAAGGTGCAATTGAGCATCCGCGCACCGCCAATACCATAGGTGCCCGCGCCGAGGACTTTGCCTTCTTCTTCGCGATTTTTTTCCCAGGGCATTGCGCGGATATTTTCCAGTGTGACGTCGTAAACACCACTGAATACGTAAAAGCCGCGACGGGGGTGCATGGAGATATCGCGTTTCCCTTTTTCCAGGCCCATCCATTGTTCACGGATGATGGTGCGGCTGCGTTTTATGGAGATGCCGTGGTGGTGATACCGCCAGGATCTACCGCTGCCACTGTCGCCAGAAAAGTAAAATCCGCCGCCTTCGACGATGAGGTAATTGTCGTTGCAGGGTATGGCGGTTATGTCGGTGAAGTTTTTGAATTCCCAGGCTATATCGCCAATGATACGGCCTTCTTCTTCGACATAGAATAGTTCTTCGCGCCCCCATCCCGCCTTTGAATAATTGCCTGCCCGAATGCCAATGCGATCGTCATCATCTTCAGCGATGATGAGGTGGCCTGCATATTGTGCCAGTTCGGGAATGAGTTGTACGCCGGGCTTTAATTTTTTCAATAAAGCCGCTTTGATGGTTTCGTCTCGCGTGAGTTTTTTGGGGGGGTGATCGTTGAGAATTTCAAAGCGCGGCTCCCTCTGGCTGTTGTACTGTTCATCGATGTGAAAAGTGGTTTGCCCCCAAGAGACGTTGGTTTTGATGGGTATGTCGTTGGTTTGCAAGATCCAATATTCGCCGCTTAAATTCACGATTGGGACTTTGCGCGCATTGGCGTATTTATGCGCCAGGGTTATTTGTACGCCATCGTCGTTTTTACCATCGCCGATCGCGCCAAACATTTTGTAGTTCACGGCTTTGTTTTCGTGTAAGATAGCGACTAATCCATTGTCCAGCGCGATGATGTCGGCATCATTTGGCTGGATATTTGCATCTGTTTTTTCGATGTGATACAGGGCTGCGCCGCCATCGCCGGGTATGTAAAAACCCGCGGTTTCTACCCATTCGCCTTCGCGGGTTTCAGGCGAGGATTTCATAGCTTGAACGGTGGCGTAGCGCGTTATGGTTGCACTGTTTGTTGTGTTCACGGCGACCTCCTGAGACAATGCGTGCTGTGTGAGGACAATGCCACTGATACCAATGCCAGCAATTGCTTTGCGTCTGGATAATTTATTTGGTTGTTCAGGCATGATTTTTCCCTATATGTTTTTTATTGCACTTTACCGCGTCCAGCAACTTTCCATACGTGTTCTACATTGCCATTTCGCACGGCATAGACTTCGTCGTGGAGGTTGGTGGTCATGCCCTGGTGCAAGGGGATGACGGAGAGGCGGTCGCCTACGGTGAAGGTGTGGTTGCATTCTGAGATATCGACGTGACCGTGTTCGACGGACATGCCGTAGATTTTGGCATTGGGGTGTTCGACGATGTATCCATAAGGGATGGGGGCATAACTGGTGAATGTTTTTTGCCCGCCATCGATGATGACGCGGTCGGGGGCAGGTGTGCTGACGATGGTGACTATCATGCGTTCGGCACAGGTGATGGGGTTGGGGGGATTGTTTTCGCGGTTGATGCGGCGCAGGCCTTCAAAGACGTAGGATCCAATGCGGGTTTCGGTGCAGCCAATGGCTTTGGAAACTTCGGCAGAGCCCGTGCCACCTCCGCTGATGGTGTTGGCCGCGATGCCCGCGCTTTGAAGCAGGTCGCGCGTTTGGTCGATGAAGGCTTTGGCGCGTTCGTTGCTGGGATAGGTCATGATGCCCTGGAACTGAAGGCCGGGCATGTTTGTCACTTTCTGCGCGAGTTCAAGCGCGGCTTTGGGCGATTGTACGCCGCAGCGATTTCCTCCGGTGTCGCATTCGATGAGGATGTTGATGGTGACATCGTTTTCTGTTGCACCATCGGATAGACCGCGCGCGGTGATTTCCGAATCGACGGCGACGGTCATGGTGGCGCGTTTGCACAGTTCGGCGAGGCGTTTGACTTTGATGGGTCCGACGATATTATAGGGGATGAGGATGTCGGGAATGCCCGCTTCAACCATGGCTTCGGCTTCGCCCACTTTTTGGCAGACAATGCCAATGGCTCCCGCAGCGAGTTGCATTCTGGCGATTTCGGGGATTTTGTGCGTTTTGGTGTGTACACGTAGCGGAATGTCGAATTTGTCGCATGCCTCCTGGGTTTCCCGAATATTTTTTTCGAGGATATCGAGGTCGATGGTGAGCGCGGGCGTGTCGAGGTCGTGTATGGTCATGGCAATATTGGTTATTAAAAGGTGAAAGATGGCGTTGTGCGGGAATAGGCAATGTACGTTGGTCTGAACAGGGCGTCAAGCGGTTGTGAATATGTTTGGTCTTGCCGATAGTGCATTGACAATGTGCGGGTCATTTTGTTATTTGAGAGGAGGTCTCACACAGAGACACAAAGACACAAGGGGTTGGGTGGTCGGGCTGAATGCTAATTTAACTGAGGAGGCAAAATGGCAGATAAATTGAAGGTGGGTATTGTCGGAGTGGGAGGTATTGCGCGGACGCATATTCCAGGGTGGCAGGCTTCGGAACACGCCGAATTGGTGGCTGGAAGCGATATTAGCGAAGATGTGTTGAAGAGTTGGGGTGAGCAATATGGTGTGAAAAAGCTGTATGTAAATCCCGAAGATTTGTTTGCCGATCCAGAGATCGATATTGTGGATGTGTGTACACCAAATAATTATCACGCGCCACTATCTATCGGCGCGCTGGATGCGGGTAAACACGTGATTTGCGAAAAGCCACTGGCACCCAGTCCTCAATTGGTGAAAGATATGATTGCAGCGCGAGACCGATCGGGCAAGTTGCTGATGTGCGCGCAGTCGTCGCGGTTTGCGGGGTCGTCTCTGGCGATGAAGCGGGAATTGGATACCGGGGTGTTGGGCAATGTCTATCACGCGCGATGCTGGATGTTGCGGCGGTCGGGTGTACCCGCGCGACCGGGCTTTATTATGAAAAAGCACAGCGGCGGCGGGCCGTGTATCGATATTGGTGTTCACGTTTTGGATTTGACGCTGTGGTTGATGGGCAATCCCAATCCCGTAGCTGTGACGGGTGTGGCGAAGGCGGAGTTGGCACATCAAGAGGGTGCGTTCAGTACGATGGGGCGCAGTGGTGGCGCGATTCCCAAAGAATTTGACGTGGAGGATTTTGCAGCGGCTTTTGTGCGGTTTGAAAGTGGGGCTTCGCTTATTCTGGAGACGAGCTGGATGTTGCATCAGGGTCCCCCGTCAGAACGGCAGATATGGCTTTACGGTACGAAGGGTGGAGCGCATTTGCCCAGTTGTGAGATTTATTATTCGGATTCCAAAACGCAGCAACATAACAAATACGCATTGCGAGATACGGGTGATCTCGCCAAAGCGCACGCGCTGGAATGCATGACGTTTGCCGAGGCGATTACAGAGGGTAAGCCGTCACCAGTGCCGGCCGAGCAGTCGCTTCAGGTGATGGCGATTTTAGATGGGATTTATCGCAGTGAGGAGGAGGGGTGTGAAGTGGATATAGCGGGAGATGCAACCGTTGATTAATAAACTTTGTCGTCTTTGTTTTTCTTTTCAAGGGTATTTTCCCATCGGCGTTCGGGGGTTTGAGGAACGCGATCGATGAGTTTGTTGGGTTTGCCCTCCTGTTTGACCAGATCAAATGCATCGTAGAGTTCTCCCACTGCGGTCATTGCGCGGTAGTGCAGGGTGTCGCCTGAGACGGTGATGATCTGGTAAAGCTGTGTGTTTTCCGCACCGCGCGTCATCCAGCGGTCTTTTCTGAGTTTGAGTTGTTTGGGACCGCTGACCGATACGACGTACACGGTACCTTTGGTTGAGTCGCGCACGGTTACGCCGTTGCCGATGTTGTTCCCCCGGGCATACGTGTGGTTGTGACCTTGAAGTACCATATCGATGGCGTATTTGTCAAAGAGAGGTTTCCACGCTTCGCGCTGGTCTTTATTCGCGGGGCCCTGGGTTGCGGAATAGATGGGATGATGAAATGTGACAAAGGTCCATTTATTGGGGTTGTTTTTGAGTACTTGTTCCAACCAGGGCGCCTGTTCTTTTTGGCGTCCATTGGAATTGAGCGAGATGATGCGCGCACCCTGATAGTCTGTGTAATAGGTGGTTTCTTCAAAGCCTTCGGGACCATTTTCGGGCAGGGTGAATTGTGGACGCCATAGAACAGATAGGCGACGTTTGCTCACATCTTGATAGTTAGAGTATTCGTTATTCCCCGGCGTAGGAATGCCGGGGATTTTTGCATGGATCCAGTCGCCAGATTCAAACCATTCATGCCAATCGCTGTCTTTGTTGGGATAATCGACGAGGTCGCCTGCGTGGATGATAAAATCGGCGTGGGGTGCGTCGAGTACAGCGGTCCGGATGGTGCGTGCCCACAGGGATAGCAGGTTGTTTTGTGCATCGCCAAGGTAGATGAAAGTGAATTCATCCGGTTCGGCTGAGGCCGTGCGAAATTGATACCAGGAACTCCAGATTTTGTCGCTGCCCACGCGATAGGCATAGAGGGTATTGGGTTTGAGACCCTTGAATGTGACCGAATGAAAATGGGCGACAAGTCTGTTGCGTTTCCATTTTTCAGTGCGCGCTGTTTCGCTTCTGGCCCATGTGGTAAAATTGGCCGAGGCATTGGCTTCTGCGATCTGTCCTTCGGCTTGTGTGATGCTCGTGTCGGTGCGCCATGTGACCGATGCCGTGGTGGTGGGGTCTCCCGACCAGGTGAGTACTATGCGGTCGGGGATTTTTTTAGGCGCGCGATCTACGGCCGCACGGTGATATTCGTTTGCATATCCTGGGACTGTGAATAGGAGCAGAAGGATGAGACAGATCAGACGCATGGTGGTCTCCGGGCGAGAATTTTTATAAGACCACTAATAAACTTTGTCGTCTTTGTCTTTCTTTTCCAGGGTATTTTCCCATCGGCGTTCGGGAGCTTGAGGCGCGCGATCAATGAGTTTGTTGGGTTTGCCCTCCTGTTTGACCAGATCAAAAGCGTCGTAGAGTTCGCCCACTGCGGTCATTGCGCGATAGCTCAAGATGTCGCCAGAGACGGTAATGACCTGATAAAGTTGTGTGTTTTCCGCACCGCGCGTCATCCAGCGGTCTTTTCTGAGTTTGTATTGTTTGGGACCGCTGACCGATACGACATAAACTGTGCCTTTGGTTGAGTCGCGCACGGTTGCGCCGCTGCCGATGTTATTTCCTCTGGCATACGAGTGGTCGTGCCCCTGGAGCACCAGATCGACGGCGTATTTATCAAAGATGGGTTTCCACGCTTCGCGCAGGTCTTTATTGTCGCGACCTTCAGACGCCGAATAGACGGGATGATGGAATGTGACAAAGGTCCATTTATTCGGGTTATCTTTGAGCACTTGTTCCAACCAGGATGCCTGTTCTTTGTGGCGTTCATTGGAATTGAGCGAGATGATGCGCGCGCCCTGATAGTCTGTGTAATAGGTCGCTTCTGCAAAGCCCTCTGGCCCATTTTCTGGCAGGGTGAAATGCGGACGCCATAGAACAGATAGATGGCGTTTGTCTCCATTTTTATAGTATTCGTGATTCCCCGGCGTAGAAATGCTGGGGATTTTTGCATGGATCCAGTCGCCAGATTCAAACCATTCTTCCCATTCACTGTCCCTGTTGGCGCGATTGACGAGGTCGCCTGCGTGGATGATAAAATCGGCATGGGGCGCGTCGAGTACGGCGGTTCGGATGGTGCGTGCCCACAGAGCGAGCAGGTTGTTTTGTGCATCGCCAAAGTAGATGAAGGTGAAGTCATCCGGTTCAGCTGAGGCCGTGCGAAATTGATACCAGGAACTCCAGATATTGCCACTGCCCACGCGATAGGCATAGAGGGTATTGGGTTTGAGACCCTTGAATGTGACCGAATGGAAATGGGCCGTATTTCCATTGTGTTCCCATTTTTCAGTGCGCGCGTTTTTGCTCCAGGACCATGTGGTAAAATTGGCCGAGGCATTGGCTTTTGCGATCTGTCCTTCGGCTTGTGTGATGCTCGTATCGGTGCGCCATGTGATCGATGCTGTGGTGGTGGGGTCTTCCGACCAGTTGAGTACTATGCGGTCGGGAATTTTTGAGGGAATGGAATCTACGGCAGCACGGTAATGCTCGTTTGCATAAGCCGGGACTGTGAATAGGAACAGAAGGATGAGACAAATCGGGCGCATGGTGGTCTCCTGGTGAGGATGTGGGAACGATGTTTCTCTTACAAAGATATACAATACGTTCCAAATTAAAAAGGCGAAACGCAACTCTTATTCAATCAATTTCAAGAGAGATTTCGTTGTTGAGTTGTTCGCGTTCGGAGCGAGAATCGGTTGTGGCATAGTGGAGGATGAGCGCTTTGCGCCATGTGTTTGTGTGGTTTATTTCGCTGTGGTGCAGGGTGCAGCCGTGGTGAAAAATGACGGATCCTGCGGGCACGGGACAAGCGACGGATTCGGGGAGTTCGATATTTCTCGTATCGGGTATGTGATGCACGGGGCGGTCTGGGTCATGGGTGATTTCGAAGATGCCGTGTCTGTGTGAGCCGGGCACATAACGCATACAGCCATTGGTATCTGTGGCCTCGTCTAAGGCAATCCAGGCGGTGACGAGACCATTGATGGGTTGTACGCGAAAATAGCTCTGGTCCTGGTGCGCTGGTTTTGCCTGACCACCCGGTGGTTTGAGCAGCATCTGATCGCGAAAAACGCGAATGCGCGGCCCGATCAAGCCGCGTACGAGTGCGAGTAGTTTGGAATGTCTGGCAATGGGGTGATAGGTGTGGTCAAAGCGCACGACAAATGCGAGAACGCGCACACTGTGATTTTGCGCTTCTGGATTTGATTTGTCTGTTACGGTATTGCCTTCAAGGCCAATTGAGATGCCCTCGGGTGCGCGATCCGGGTCGGCTACAATCTCGTCGGTGCGCTGTATGACGTCGGCGAGTTCTTCTTTTGCAAAGAGGTTTTTTACGACGAGGTAGCCATGGGTGTCGTAAAATGTTTTCATACTGGGTTCAAACACTGTGTTCTCCTTTGACGCGGAAAATACAGCTTTAAACACAGTATGTCAAGCGTGTGAATTGGGGGCTGGAGACCTGAGTTTTTTTCGAATTTCGATAATGATACAGTAGTGTCCGTTTTCGAACAGTTGAATATAAATAATCTATGTCTTGACATTAAACTATTTTGAAGTAAATTCTAAAATAGTTCAACTAATTTGGAGGAAAGTTCAAAATGGTACACTATTCCCGGCGCTTAAGAATTGATTTGCCCAGCCGACAATCGGCTTTTTTGTGGGGACCGCGAAAAACAGGTAAATCCACATATCTCAAACAGGTGTTTCCCAACAGTCTGGTATATGATTTCCTGAAGACGGATTTGATGCTGGATTTCAACCGGCGACCAGCCATGTTGCGCGAGCAAGTTCTCGCGCAGTCTGAAGCATTATTGGCGCATCCGATTATCCTGGATGAGGTTCAGCGTGTGCCGCTTTTATTGGATGAAGTGCATTGGCTGATAGAAAATAGGGGACTGCGTTTTATTTTATGTGGTTCCAGTGCGCGGAAGCTCAAGCGGGGACGGGCCAATTTGCTCGGTGGACGCGCCTGGCGATATGAAATGTTTCCATTAGTGACAGATGAGTTGCCTGACGGCGATATAGATCTCTTGAGGGTTTTGAATCGTGGCCTGATTCCCGATCATTTTGCCAGCACGCAATATCGCCGTTCTCTAAATGCTTATGTGCAAGATTACTTAAAAGAAGAAGTTTTTGACGAGGGGTTGACGCGCAATATTCCGGCATTTTCCAGATTTTTTGATGCGATGGGATACTCTCACGGCGAGTTGACTAATTTTTCCAATATTGCCCGAGAGTGTGGCGTGAGTTCCAAGACTGTAAAAGAGTATTATCAAATTCTCGTCGATACGCTTTTGGGCAAAATGGTTGAACCTTTTAAGAGACGACAAAGCAGGCAGGTTATTTCCAGAGCGCCCAAGTTTTATTTATTTGATGTGGGTGTGGCTGGTGTACTTGCAAAACGGCATTTGGAGGATGCCCAGGGCATAATTTTTGGCAAAGCGTTTGAGCATTTTATTTTTTCCGAATTGATGGCACACGCTTCTTATAGTGCATTGTATTACGATGTTCATTTTTGGCGAACGAAGTCGGGGTTAGAGGTTGATTTTGTACTGGGCAATGGCGAGGTGGCAATTGAGGCCAAAGGTACAAGCCAGGTAGATAACAGGGTTCTTCGACCTATGCATGCATTTATCGATGAATTCGCACCCAGGAAAGCTATAGTTGTTTGCAATGAAACGGCAGAACGCGTTGTTGGCCCAATTCGCATTGTGCCCTGGAAAGTGTTTCTACAATCTCTATGGGCAGGTGATGTGATTTCATGAAGGGCGCAGGCTTCCCAATTGAAATCGGCGGGGATCACCCAAGCGTTTGTCCAGAGCCTCGGGTGTCCAGTTGGTGTGGGTGAGTGCCCAGTCGATTTCGCTGGCGATTGGGCTGTCGAAGATGCCGGGGTCGTCTGCGCCGATGACGAGGTTGACATTTGATTTGAGAAATGTGTGGATGGGGTGATGAGCGGGATCAGGCACGCCGCCGATGCGGAGGTTGGAGGTGGGGCACGTTTCGATGACTGTGCCGAGTTTTGTGAGGCGGTTGAGAACAAATTGCTGGCGGTTGCGGATTTCTTCGAGGCGTTGGGGATTATAAGGGCGCTCGACTATTTCTTCGGGTGTTCGGTTTTTCAGGGTTTGTCGTTCGGTTTGGAGTGCACTGGCGTTCACTTCGATATCGAAAGCCGAAAGTTCAGAGGCGTGCGTGAGATCGTAGGCGATCTGATCGAGGCGTTCGCTGACCCGTTCTTTTGCATGTGCATTGGGGCGACGCGCAATCGCGACTGCCGGGTCGAGGCCGAGTGCTATGGCATGGCCCAATCGTCTGGCGCCCATTTCAGCGGCTTCGTGACACCAGCGTATCGCGCTTTCGAGCGATTTGTCGAAATAGCTTTCGCCTACGTGATAGGTGATTTCGAGGGCGCGGTCGGGGTGTTGTTGGTTGTTTTTGTGTACATGTTGGAAGAGTTCGCGGTTGTCTTTTGGGGGATAACCTTCTTCGATGTCGGCAAAGTCAATGCCGACGATGGTGGGTATGAGTTCGGGGTTTTCGTCCAGGAGTTCTTGCACCCATTCGTAGTCTTGTTGCGCGGTCGAGCGGCGCAGGGTGATGATGTAGCGCGCGGTTGTGTTGTTTTGCGATGCGTTTGAGAGAATTTGGGCATTTGTGCTGTGAAAGTCGATGAATCCCTCTCGCGTTTCCCCACCACCGCTACAACGGTATTCGATAAAGGTGATACCTTCTTTGCGATGCCGATCGTGTGCTTTGAAAAACGCCTTGATCAGGAGTTCCTGTCTTTGGGGTGGGTGTCTCAAAAGGCTGCTGATGATGTTGAATTTGGCTTTAAACCGGCCAAAGTCGCCCCCGTCTTTTTCGGTATAGATGTAGTGTTCTTTAAATTTGGCAAGTCCCACGGTTGGATTGGAGATGGCATCGCGATAGAGTGCGATGGGATCCGGACGAATACCATAAGCTTCTTCGTAGGCGTCTGTAAAAGGCGTCCAGTCAATGTCTTCGTAAAGGTCTTTGCCGAGTTCTATGAGGTCTTCGGCGGTCAAGCATCCGCCTGGGTGGACGTGGAGTTCGCAAGTTTTGGCTAAGTGGAGTGGGGACATGTATTATTCCTTTGGATTCGCGCGTTTTGAGCCTATTGAATCTAAAAAGTTAAGAGAATTTACAGGGTGAGACAAGTCCCTATTTACAGATTAAAAAATGTCTCAATTTAGGGCAATTCCCCGCTTGACGCGGCTTGTTATTTATGATATTTTATGAAGTGAAATAATCGCGCAAATGGAGGCTTACATGACCGCACAGTTGTTGATTTTTATGGGTGCAATGGTTTACCTGGGTTGGGTATTTGTTCGGTATTGGAAACGTCGCAATCGCAAAGAGGGTTCGTTTATCGAGGTGGTTGAAGATAAGCCCGTGAATAAGCCGTATAGACAGAGACGTGTGCAAAAGAAAAAAGAATCTGATGACGACCGCGAGTGGCGCAAGCGCGTGCAGGACGAAATTGAAGATATGACAAAATAAAGTCGCGGGTCGAAAGCTATTTGTTCTCAGCATTTAGGGTACACTTTTTGCGTTATACTAAAAAAACTCCATCCAATTAAGATGGGGTTTTTATTTGTACTTGCACTTGAGCGATTTGCGTGCTACGTTATTCGTGAGCGAGCAAATCTTTGAATTGGGATATTGGATATGCGCGAATATTTGATTATTGATGGGCATCTCGATATGGCGTTTAATGCACTGTTTTATCGCCGTGATCTCACGCAGTCTGTATATGTGTTGCGCGAGCGCGAAGACAGTATGGTGGGAGGATTGTCGAACCATCCGGATTCGCTGGAGAAACGCCTGGGGCCACAGCCCAAACGGTTTACGCCAACTGTTTGTTTGCCCGAGATGCGAAAAGGGCGCGTGGGGATTATGCTTTCGACCATTATGTGTCGCGTGCAAAATCCACAGGATAATACGCACAATGCGGTGCGCACACAGGATGTGGCCTATGCGAGAGGCCAATCTCATCTGGCGTATTATCGGGCGCTGGAACGGTGTGGCGAAATTCGGTTTATCAAGTCTGTTGCAGATCTCAATGCCTGTGTTTCTGACTGGGAGAACCCATCGGACGATATGCCCGTGGGGCTTATTTTGTCGATGGAAAGTGCCGATCCGATTCTGGGGCCCGATCAGGTGGGCGAATGGTATGAAGCGGGACTGCGCTCGGTGTCTTTGACTCATTTTGGCGCCAATACGTATGGGCATGGCACGGGTACGGTGGGTGGGCTATATCCACCGGCTTACGCGCTGATGGATGCGCTGGCTGAGACCGATATTGCGCTGGATTTGACGCATGCGGCAGACCTGACCTTCTGGCATATTCTCGATTATTGGAAGGGGCCAGTGCATGCCAGCCATTGCAATTGTCGCGCTTTGGTGCCGGGGCAGCGGCATTTGTCGGACGATATGATCCGCGCGATTACGGACCGGGGAGGCGTAATCGGGATGGTTTTTGCCGAGCAGATGTTGTCTCCGGCATGGAATTGGGACGATCAGAGTACGCATTATACCACGGCAACCCGACCAATGAAGGCAGTACTCGAACACATCGATCACATCTGCGAACTGACAGGTAGCACAGATCACGTGGCTTATGGTACAGATCTGGACGGTGGATTTGGGTTGGAGCTTTCGCCCACAGATTATCATACGATTGACGATTTGCAGCGGTTTCTAAATCTGATGCGCGATCACGGCTATGGAGAAGACGACGTGAAGGGGTTTGCGCATGGGAATTTGGTTCGATTTTTTAATACAGCCTGGGGATGACATGTCCGATCATACTTACTTTATTGTCGATAGCCACTTAGATCTTGCCTTTTGCGCTATTCAGGTCAATCGCGATCTCACGCAACCCGCGGCAACTGTGCGGGTACACGATTCGGAACTGACTACGCGCAGTTTTGGGTCGTGTACAACCACGTTTCCCGAGTTGCACAAGGGGCGTGTGGGGATTGTGTTTGGCACAGTGATGTCGCGTATTGATACCAATGATCGCTGGACGCGTACGGGGATGTGGGATCAGACGCAGTGTTACGGTGTCGGGATGGGGCATTACGCCTTTTATAAGGCGATGGAGCGGCGGGGGATTATCCGGCAGATTCATACGGTTGAGGATCTGGACGCCTGTGTTGCGGCGTGGGCACAGCCTGCGGCAGATACCCCTATCGGGTTGGTGCTGGCGATGGAAAGCGCCGATCCGATTCTGGATCCCGACCAGGTGTCCGAATGGCGCGATCTGGGCTTGAAAATGGTGAGTATTTCGCATTATGGCGTGAGTTCTTATTGTCACGGAACGGGGACGGAAGGGGGATTGCTGGATCGGGGCAGGCCGTTGCTCGACGCACTCAAAGCCGCGGGGATTATTGTGGATTTGACACATACAACCGATCAGGCTTTCTGGGAAATTCTCGATTATTACGATGGGCCGGTGGCTGCAAGCCATCACAATTGTCGGGCTCTGACGCCGGGGCAGAGGCAGTTGACAGATGATATGATCCGCGCAATTGTAGAACGCGGCGGAGTTATTGGCGCAGCTTTTGATGCGTGGATGCTCGATCCAGATTGGAAGCGGGGCGTGCCGTGTTATGAGCAGACCACAGAGGCGACGCTTGATACAATAGTTGATCACATCGATCATGTGTGTCAGCTTGCTGGCAATGCAAATCATTCGGGTATTGGGACGGATCTGGATGGGGGGTATGGCCAGGAACAGTCGCCGCGAGATTTAAATACAATTGCCGATTTGCAGAATCTGGTGCCTATTTTTGAACGGCGCGGATATTCAGAAGAGGATATTCAAAAGGTGTTGTCGGGAAATTGGGTGCGGTTGTTGAAGTCGGTGTGGAAAAGGTGAAAGGATACAAATATGTCAGAGCGACCAAATTTGTTGTTGATTACAACAGATCAACAGCGCGGAGATTGCCTCGGGTGTGATGGGCATCCGGCACTGGAGACGCCGTATCTCGATGAATTGGCCGAGCGGGGGGCGCATTTCCCCCACGCATATACATCAGTGCCATCGTGTACGCCTGCACGTGCGGGGATTATCACGGGGATGGATCAATGGAATCACGGGCGGTTGACAATGACGGGAAGCCATCCGCTGGAATATCCGGCGACATTGCCGGGGGAACTTGCAGCGGCGGGATATCACACGCAGGCTGTGGGTAAGATGCATCATGCCCCGCAGCGCAGGCTATACGGTTTTCACCACATGGTGCTGGATGAAAGTGGCCGGCGGGCGGGAAACTTCATCAGCGATTATCATCTGTTTTTTGATCAGCACAAGGAAGGTGCTTACGGGTATCGGGATCACAGTATCGATTGGAATTCATGGATGGCGCGTCCCAGCCATTTGCCCGAGCATTTGCATCCGACGCACTGGACGGCGAGTGAGGGAATTAAATTTTTGCAGCAACGCGATCCGACCAAACCGTTTTTTATGTGGCTTTCATTTGCGCGTCCTCATTCGCCCTATGATGCGCCCCAGGCGTATTGGGATATGTATATCGACAATGACAATATTCCCAAAGCCGCTGTGGGAGACTGGGCTGCAGAGTTCGACAAAAAAATCGCAGATGTCAATGCACCGCGTTCGCACCGTTCCGATGCGGAAACGCACAGGGGGCGGGCGGGATATTACGGCAATATCACGTTTATCGATCACCAGATTGGGCGCGTGCTGTACGAGTTGCGCCATCGGGACCCACAAGCATACAGTAATACCCTGATTATTTTTACATCTGATCACGGCGATATGATGGGCGACCACCACCACTGGCGGAAGACGTATGCATACGAAGGGTCTGCGCGCATTCCATTTATTGTGAAGTATCCCGATACATGGCGGGATGTGGAGCGAGGGATGAAGTACGATCATCCGGTGGAGTTGCGCGATGTGATGCCCACATTGCTCGATGCTGCCGAGGTCGATATACCGGCGTCTGTAGATGGGCGGTCTCTTCTGGATATTGCGCGGGGGGATGATGAAGGATGGCGTGCGTTTGTGCAGGGCGAGCATACGACGTGTTATACGAGAGAACACGGCATGCAATATGTGACCGATGGGCACGAGAAGTATATCTGGTTTCATCACACGGGAGAAGAACAGTTTTTTAATCTGGATGACGATCCATTGGAATGCTGCGAGTTGTCCAAAGACCCGGCGTATGAAACGCGCATTGCGATGTGGCGCAGGCGATTGGCAGAGGTGAATGAAAATCGGGGCGATCCGAGGGGGCAAAATGGGGAACTCGTGCCGCAGCCCGATGGCGCGCTGAGCTTGTCGCCAAATTATCAGAAATGGAAAGAAGCCGCACAATAAAATGCGAGGATGCTATGGCCCAAAAATACTGGCTTGTAAAGTGCGAATACGATGTGTGCTCTTTTGAAGAATTGAGCAATCGTCCCAGTGGGATTGGGTACTGGCGGGGGGTGCGCAATTATCAGGCGCGCAATTTTATCCGCGACGAAATGCAAAAAGGCGATCAGGCACTTTTCTATCAGTCGAATTGTAAAAATCCCGGTGTTGCTGGTATCGCGAATATTGTGCGTGCTGGATATCCCGATCCCTCTCAATTCGATGCGCGTCATGAGTATTACGATGAAAAGGCCTCGAAAGAAGATCCGCGCTGGTTTTCTTTTGATGTGCAATGGTCAAAAGCATTTGAGCCGTATATTAGCCTACAAGACCTCAAGAATAATCCCAAGCTCAAAGATATGAAGGTGGTTCAGCGCGGACAGCGGTTGTCAATTCTGCCGGTGACAAAGGAGGAGTTTGAGATTGTGTGCGAGATGGGTGGGCATTTGGCGAGATGAGAAGGCCAAAGTATAAAAAATGAAATTCTTCAAAGACTATTCGTTGCAGATAAAAGGTACATCATGCCGCGTAAAAACAGGGTTCTCAGCATTGGTGATATTGCCCCCTTATTTACCCTCCCTTCGCATCAACGACAAGACGTATCGCTCGTATCGTATCGAGGTAAAGAACATGTCATTCTGACGTTTTTTCGGGGGACCTGGTGAAAAAGAAGCCGTCGTCAGTTGGCGATAGTGCAAGAACATATAGATGTTTATACCGAACGCAATGCGACATCTATCGCTATCGCAGCAGGACAGCAACTCTGTGAACTGCGCGAATACGCCGAACGGAGTGGTATCACCTATCCGCTTCTGGCGGACGAAGATCGAAGTGCCATCAAAAGCTATGGGGTCTATCACTGGTTTGGTCTGGCGTTTGCTCACAATCTCATTTACAACACTTTGCGTCCAGCGGGATTTTTTATCGACAAACTCGGCTATTCGTTATATAACTGGCTCGGTCTGCCAGATCACAGCCTCGTTCACAGTATTGCCCGTCCAGCGACGTTTATCATCGATAAACTCGGCATTATTAGATATATGTATATTGGTTCAAATCAGTTTGATTTAGCCGAACAGGAAGAGATTCTCGAACACTTGAAATTGTTACCATAATTCAGATTAAAAAATAAATAAGACTTGACAAAAAATAGGTGATGTTCAAATATTTTTTTATAAGATTTAAACAAAGGGTTTTGCTACCTGATCTCGAGAATTTTGATCAAAATGAGGTGATAGAGTGCAGATACCTTCTTCATATCAACCCGGGTATGAAAAAGCACTTCTGACCGATCCCGATCTCGCCAAAACGTACATCCAGCACACGCTGATTGGAGATCCCGATGCCGATGCCCTGATCAATGGATTAGCCGACATTGACGAGAAGCAACAGGGCGAATTCATCAGGGCTGGGATGGACCTGGATGAGGAAAAACTGCGTGATGCGCCTCAGGAATTACGGGCGTTTTTTGAGAAGGTCGGGACGCCGCCCGCGTGGTTTGATCCCGAGTCAGTATATCCCGGATGCCGTGGCTTCCAAGCCTATTCAGATCTGTTTCTTACCTCGTTTGTCGTGGATATTATTGTACAGGGTTTCACTACGCTGATCAGCCAATCGTTTTTCACCACAGGAAGGCTGACCGATCAGGGGGTGCGGCGGCTAAAGCAAAATATACTTCACCTCTTAGAGATTATGTTGCCGGGTGGCCTGGAGCGATATGGCGAGGGCTGGAAACTGTCTGTCCGTCTGCGGCTGGTGCATGCACAGGTCAGGCGGCATCTTCTCGCTTCTGAGGTGTGGGACTATGAAGCCCACGGCATGCCGATCAGTACTGCCCACATCGCGCTCGCGTCCTGTAATTTCTCCGGGATGCTGTTGCGGTCAGCCACGCGAATTGGCGCACGTCTAAACGATGAAGAGCGCGACAGTTTTATGCAGATATGGCGCTATACCGCTCATCTGATGGGTGTGCCCGAGGCACTCTTGTTCAGCAATGAGACCGAAGCCTGTGAAATATACCGCGTGGGTTACATCTGCGAGCCGCCTCCCGGCCTGGAAGCTATTGCTATGGCAAACTCGGTGATTGCCTCGGCTCCTTACGTGATCGGTATTAAAGACGAGAAAGAGCGAGATAATCTATCTGGTTTTGGATACCGCCTTTCCCGAGCGTTGATTGGAGACGAACTCGCCGATCAACTCATGTTCCCCAAAAGTCGGACATCTGGCCCCGGGACACTGGTATATTTGCGGCTGAGGCGCAGAATCCAGGATATCCTCGATGTCCTGCTATGGTGGAGACCGGGGCATCGTACCCGAAGCTTCATGGCCTTGCTCGACGTATCTACGCTCGAAGAACATAAAATCAGTTACCGATTGCCCGACAAGCTACACGCAGACGAGGCGAAGCCGTGGTGAGGTATGACGGTCTTTATCCACCAATATATAATGAGGGAAATCAGTTAAATATCTACTATGAGGGAAATCAGTTAAATATCTACTTTTGGCGGTGTCGATAGTGCCAAGCATTCGCTCGGTGAACTCGCCGCCGCACTTAATCCGAAATGGTCGAAGGAGTGACTCTTTTGCAATTAGAACGCTACACCGCTGTCATTTTGCGCTATCGATGGTTGGTTGTTGCGCTTACGACACTGGTCATGCTGACACTGACGGCAGGTGTTCGTTTCATCACCGTCACGAACGATTACCGCATTCTGTTTGGCGAAGACAATCCACAACTCCTCGCTTTCGACGCTCTGGAGAACACGTATTCGGCCTCCAATACAGCACTGATTGCCATTACGCCCCGAAATGGTTCGGTGTTTACCCGCGAGGCACTTGGCGCGGTTGAGGAATTGACCGAAGCCGCGTGGCGTGCGCCTTATTCCAGCCGCGTCAATTCCCTTACCAATTATACCCATAGCGAAGCCCTTGATGACGATTTGGTGGTCGCTCCGCTCGTTGACGACGCATCTTCTCTGAGCGATGACGATGTGGTGCGTATCGAGAAGATCGCGCTGGACGCAATCGAAATTGCCGGGCGTCTGGTGTCTCATGATGGGCGCACTGCCGGGGTGGCTATTAATTTTATCCTGCCCGAAAATCACGACCAGGCAGTAATCGAAATTACCGATTATCTCGATTCGGTCCTCAATCAAGCCCGTACGAGCCATCCGGATATCGATTATTACATGACTGGCGATGTGGTCATGCATCGGACTTTCGCCGATGTCACGAAGAACGACATGGAGACTCTGACACCTATTGTGTTTCTCATCATTGTAGGTGCCACAATTATTCTCCTGCGCTCGATTTTCAGCACTTTGGCCATTGTTGCCGTGATCGTGTTTGTCATCAATACGACTATGGGATTTGCCGGCTGGAATGGCGTGGTATTCAGCCCCACCAATGCCGGTGTGCCGATTATTGTCATGGTGATCGCCATCGCGGATTCGATCCATGTTGTCACGAGTGTTTTACTGGGTATGAGGCGCGGTCTGGACAGAAATGCGGCGATTGTTGAATCAATCCGCATCAATGCCTATCCGGTATTTATTACCTCGGTCACGACGGCGATTGGATTCCTCAGCCTGAATGCCTCAGATTCACCGCCTTTTCACGTTTTGGGCAATTACGTGGCATTTGGCGTCTTGTGCGCGCTTGTGTACACTATGACGCTATTGCCGGCATTGCTTTCGATTTTGCCCTTGCGCGCGTCTCTTGTGCAGTCTCACGGGACGGCTTTTTTTGACCGCTTTGCTGACTTTGTCATCGCTCGGCGAAAATTTCTGCTCTGGTTTGTCACTGCGGTTGTCGTCGTTCTGATACTCGGCATTTCCCGCATTGAGTTGAGCGATAATATGGCGCAGTATTTTGATGATCGATACGAGTTCCGGCGCGATACGGATTATATTATTGACAATCTGACTGGTCTGGATAAGCTGGAATATTCGCTGAGTGCAGGACGCGAAGGTGGTATTACCGATCCGGAGTATCTGCGTCAGGTTGATGCTTTTGCCGAGTGGTACCGGGCGCAACCCGAAGTGACCCATGTCCAGGCTTTTTCGGACATTATGAAACGTCTGAATAAAAACATGCACGGCGATGATCCCGCCTTTTATCGCTTGCCCGAAGACCCGGAACTCGCGGCGCAGTATCTGTTGCTTTACGAGTTTTCACTTCCGTTTGGTAGCGATCTCAATGACCGGATAGATGTCGCAAAATCCGCTACGCGCCTGAGTGTCGTGACCGGGAATGCGTGGTCTCGAGATCTGCGTGAGCTCGATAAGCGCGCACAGGTCTGGCTCCAGGCCAATGCACCCGCTTTTGCATACGAAGCATCGGGCCTGAGCATTGTTTTTGCCCATCTGTCCCTGCGAAATATCAATAGTATGTTGCGCGGTACGATCACTGCGATGGCACTTATTTCGTTTATTTTAATCTGGATTTTCAAAAGTGTTCGGGTCGGTCTCCTCAGCTTGTTGCCCAATTTTATCCCCGCGATTATGAGTTTCGGCCTGTGGGGCTATCTCGTCGGCCATGTGGGGATTGCCTCTTCGGTGGTGATTGCCGTTGTTTTTGGAATTGTCGTGGATGACACGATTCATTTTTTGAGCAAATATCTGAAGGCCCGACGCGAGGGTCTTCCCGCTCCCGAGGCCGTGCGCTATACTTTTAACACGGTGGGCCATGCGTTATGGACGACGACCGCAGTGTTGTCCGTGGGATTTCTTGTGTTCGCCACATCGGGATTTGAGGTGAGTTGGGCACTCGGCCTTTTGGTCACGATTACGATTGTCTTCGCGCTTGTTGCCGACTTCTTGCTCCTTCCCACGCTACTGATTGCTATTGATCGGAGAAATTCATGATACCAATACGACCAATACATCTGTTTTTCGCGCTTTGTCCAATTCTTTTGATTTATCTCGGTGTGCCAATACCCGCTCGTTCTGAAACTGCAGAGGAAACCGGGTTGAAAATCGCTCAGGATTCTCACGCTCGCGAGAAGGGTTTTGGTAATTTTACGGCTCAGCAAACCATGGTGTTGCGCAACAAACACGGGCAAGAGAGCCGGTGCCAACTCCGGGTAAAGGTTCTCGAAGTCTCCGAAGATGGCGACAAGAGCCTGTTTGTGTTCGATGAACCGCGCGATGTCAAGGGAACGGCGTTGCTTATTCACGCTCATCGGGAAAGCGCGGACGACCAATGGCTTTATTTGCCTGCTCTGAAGCGCGTCAAGCGCATTAGTTCGTCTAACCAGTCCGGTTCGTTTATGGGGAGTGAATTTGCTTATGAGGACCTGACTCCTCAGGCTGTGGAGAAATTTACCTATCGCTATCTGCGCGACGAGGCATATGGCGATTTGACATGCACGGTTACAGAACGCTTTCCCGCGGATAAGAAATCGGGCTATAGCCGCCAGGTGGTCTGGAGGGATAAGGACGAGCTTCGCGTCTGGAAAGTGGAGTATTACGATCGCAAGAATGCCCATCTGAAGACACTTACTCTGGGAAATTACGCGCAGTATCTGGAACGTTACTGGCGTGCTGGTGAGATGACGATGGTCAATCATTTAACTGGAAAAAGTACTGTCCTGACGTGGACGGATTTTGAGTTTCAAACAGATCTGGATGATCGCGATTTCACGCAAACCGGGCTAAGACGGGTGCGTTGATGCTACGCCGTATCTCTTTTTATCTCGGTGCCGTCTGGACTTTGGCTCTGGTCTTTGCTGCTGGCGCACATGCCGAAATTGGGATTGACCGCGATTTTTCCGGGCGCGTGAATGTCGAAAGCCGATGGTTTCCCAAATCCGGTGCTTTTTCCGGTCAGGGGGCACATGCCATCGGTTTTGTTGTAGTACCCAACCTCTATCTCGCAGACGCTGAGGGTAGGAGTTTCACGCTATCGCCATTTTTTCGCTACGACAACGCGGATCCACGCCGCACCCATGCCGATCTGCGAGAAGCCTATTTTCTGGTATTCGGAGAGATCGGCGATGGCGAATGGGAGTTGCGCGTGGGTATTGATCAGGTCTTCTGGGGCGTTACTGAATCGCAACATCTGGTGGATATTGTCAATCAGATCGATCTGGTGGAACACCCAAACGGAGAGGCGAAGTTGGGGCAGCCGATGGTCAATATTACCTGGTCCAGCGATTGGGGAGTAGTGGAATTTTTTGTTTTGCCGTATCACCGGGTGCGCACGTTTCCGGGCGAATCTGGCCGCTTGCGCCTCTCGCTCGTGGTGGAAGATGAACGCGTCGAGTATGAGAGCGAGGGGGAGGCGTGGCATGTGGATTTCGCAGGACGGTATAGTCAGAGTTTTGGCGCTTTCGATGTTGGTTTGAGTGTGTTCAATGGTACGAGCCGAGAGCCTTTTCTGATGCCGGGCGTGAGTAGTAATGGAGCACCGGTATTGGTGCAGCACTACGATCAGATCCGTCAGTTTGGGCTGGATGCACAACTGACTGTCGGCTCATGGTTGTTTAAGTTCGAGGCTATTCAGCGCGCGGGTGCTCGAAATTTGCTGGGTATGGAAGAGGATTATGTGGCTTCCGTTTTTGGGGGAGAATACACGTTTTATTCCGTATTTGGTTCGGCCTTTGATGTCAGTTTGCTCGGCGAATGGAATTACGATGGGCGGGGGCGAAATGCGACGCCGAGTCGCTCGCCCAATACGCTCGAAAACGACTTCTTTTTTGCTACGCGCCTCGCGTTCAACGATGTTCAGAGTACTGAAATTGTCACGAGTTTTTTGGGGGATGCGGGTCGTTCTACACGCGCACTATCTGTCGAATTGGACCGGCGCATCTCTGATCAGTTGTCTCTGAATATAGAGGCGATTCATCTTCTCTCTATTGACAAAGCAGATATCCACTACGATACGCGCCGCGATAGTTTTATTGATGTGAGTCTGATGTACAATTTTTAGTTGTTGCACAATCTCTAATTAAAAAACAAAATCCCCGCCCGGGATGATCAGGCGGGGGTTTGTTTGTATAGAAGGAGCGATCACATTACGCCAGGTTCCATACCCGGTTCGCCCGCGTGATAGGACGCCAGGCACCAGGGGTCTCGGGTTTCTTTGCGGAAGGTGCGAACTTTTTGTCGCATGGATTCGGCGATGTCCTGAACCTCGGGGTCGTCGATGATGTTGGTGGATTCCATGGGATCGTTTTCAATGTCGAAGAGGGCTTCGGCATCCTGATGCAGGAATTTTTCCGTGCGGCGTTTGCCCATTTCCAGATTTTCTCTGCGAATGGCCTGCCAGGTGGGCGATGCCCACAGGTCACTGGGCAAAGGGGTGGTGATTTCGGGATAGAGATTGCGCACGTATTTGTATTTGCGTCCGCGCAGAACCCGGTAGGGGTAGTAGTTGGTGACTTCGTGGAAGGTGTGGGAGAAGAATGTTTCGTCAAATCCCTCGGGATGTGATTCGTCCAGGATGGGGACGAGGGACTTTTCGGGCAGGCCTTCAGGGGGTTCAACGCCGCACCATTCAAAGACGGTTGGGGCGATGTTGTTCCAGTTGACGAGGGCGTCACTGACAACGGCTTCGGCATTTGGGCGCGTGATGATGAGCGGGCAGTGATGGCCCGTGTCAAAAGAAGAGGCTTTGCCGCCGGGAAAGGGCATGCCGTGGTCGCTCATGACGATGATCATGGTGTCGTCGGCTCGACCGGCGTCCTGGAGTGCCTGGACGGCCATGCCAATGCCGGTGTCGAGGCGAGAGACGGATTGGTAGTATTCGGCAAATTCTCGTCGGACGTCTGGATGGTCGGGTAAGAAATCAGGGACGATGATTTCCTCGGGTGAATACGTGACTTCGGGGACGCCGGGATAGGTTTGTTTGTTGCCGAAATCGCGGTGGGGATCGGAATAACCGACGTGGAGATAGAATGGTTGATCGTTGTCAATGGTTTCAAAGAATTTCGAGATGTTGTCTGCAATACCGCGCACATTGCGCCCTCCGCCAGCTTCGTAGTTCCAGGGATAGACAGATTCGGGTTGTACGTGGAGTTTGCCGACAACGCCAGTGGTGAATCCGGCAGATTGTAGTGTTTTGGGAATTGACGGCATGTCGAGTTGCGTGTGGAAGTTGTGAATGCTGTGCGAGTGGCCGTATTGTCCGTGCGTGTGGCTGTAGTGTCCGGTGAGGAGGTTGGCGCGGCTGGCTGCGCACGATGGGGTGGTGCAAAAGGCGTGTTTAAATAAGGTGCCTCGCGCAGCAAGTGCATCTACGCTGGGCATTTTGATGACGTCATTGCCATAACATCCGGCAATGGGGCTCCAATCGTCGGCAATGAGTAAGAGGACGTTGCGGTAGGACATAATATCTCCTTGTTGTGATTGCACCCTTTGGGCGCTTCAATGCGGGTGGTTATGTGGTTTTCCATTCGGTTTAATATCATACTTTGTCTAACCAGATCGGGCTGGTCCACGCCCGGTGGCCATCGTGCTGGTAGATGCGAAGGTAGCAGTAGTGAACACCTGAGGGTGAAAAGGTCAGGTGGACGGTATCTCCCAGGATAATGTGCTGTTTTTTGGGTGTAAAGGTTTGGGATATGTCCCCGTTGACCATCAATTCGATGCGGTCTATGTCTGCTGTGCCCAGAACTTCAGCGGTAAATTCGTAGCGATGTGCCCTGACAGTGCTGCCCATGGGATGGGAATTGATCTGAAAATCGATATAGATCCGGGCGCCAGTGGTGGCGTAGCACCGGCGCTTTGAGAATGCATCGAAGATGGTGGGGCGGTCAAGCCGTTCCGCCCACAGGCCGGTAAGTCCCGCGGGTTTGCCAGGTCCCGGTTCCGGATAAGGGTTTGCCGGACGGGAGTCGTGGGTGTCGCTGCCGCTGACAATACCGAGTTTGAGACCCTGAAACTGGATGGCCCGGTTGATTTTGGCTTCTTCAAGATCCACGTTGACATTCTGCTTCTGGTAGATTTCTGCGAGGCATTCCCGTTCGTAAAAGGCGGTGTGAAAGTGCCCTTGAGTGAATCCGCCCCGGGCATGGACGGCGTCGTAGAGTTCTCGGTAATCCTTGCAGTAGACGGTTTCCGGATGGTAGCGCGCCTGGAGTTTGGGGTCGTGGGCTTCGGGTCGATCTTCGCAGAAGATGGGAGAAAGACCGTCCAGATCGGGAAAGAATCCGAGACGGTGACTGCCGTCGGGTGGTGTGGCGAATTCAATGGAGGGAAGAGCAATAAATTCTCCGGGCAGTGTGAAGGAACGCCAGGCATCTATAAGCTGTTCCCAGACTTCGGCGATGCAGGCGCTATACGAAAAAAGCTGTCCGCCCGAGAAGCTCAGATGGGCGATGTCTCTGGCCCAGATAAAATAGTCTGTCAGAGGGCGCTGGTTGAACAGCATGCCGTGGATATCACCCCAGTACAGAGTTAAATCAGAGGGTGTAGTAGTGACTCGCGTGGGATTGCTCTGAGCGTTCAGCTTTCCACGCCTGGCAGAGACTTGGTCCCAGGGGGCCTTCGCAGAGAGGTGGGTACGCGTGGTGTGGGAATTGTCCAGAAATACGCTGATGCTTTCCGCTGCAGTAGCAAGGGTGAGTTCGTCTTTAGAAAAGACGGGATTGCCGTATGTGTCGATGGGGGTGACCTGCGCTGCGATACGCCCTGTGCTCAGCGCGTGCGCTGTCACCCGGAGCGTTTCCACAGATCCGGGCGTAATGGTGAGGGGATTGCTCTTGAGAATGGAGAGGTCTGTATCTCTGGGCAAAAAAAAGTGATACTTACCTCCTGGATGATGAAAAGAAAGGACACCGTCCAGATCTTCGACAAGCCAGAAGTGAAAGGCGTCAATGGCGTTCTGCGGGAGCAGAAACCCGTCCGGATGGGTGCGAAGTGCAATGGTGACGCGTTCTGCGGGTGCAACCCGACCTTTTTTGCACCTGATGTGAACGGCGTGGAGAAACTCGGGCGTCAACGGGTGCGTGTCAAAGGTGCGCACAACGCCGCCTCCCACAAGGGGGACGCCTTCCCAGTCCGTGTCTGGTGGGCCTGTGATCTCGATGCCGTCGTGGGGTTGAAATGCCTGATCCCTGTTGAGGTACTGGCGGATGTCGTAGAAGATCCACAGGTTTCCACCGGCCCGAAATCCACCGTCCGGTGCCCGGTAGTGGAGCCGGAGATCCACGGGACAGCAGACCTGAAGCCTGCCGGCTGCGGTTGCCCAGAATCGGCTGTCGGGCATGTGAATGTCTCGCATCTTACCTTTTTGAACTGTTGTCGCGTTTTCGCTCATTGGCTATGTGTTCGAGCATGCGATGCACGCGGTCGGTTTGTTTAGAGGTAATATTTGTTGTTTCAAAGGGGTCGGAACCGATGTGAAAGAGTTGGGTTTCTTCCGGGATTTGGCCTTCTTCGTAGATCAATTTCCAATTGCCCGTTCGCATGCCAAAAGACGATCCTCTAAAGTTCCAGAAGATAGACCGTTCTTCGGGTATGGCGATGTCGCCTGTGAGCAGAGGCCAGATGTCTTGGCCATCCCATTGAGGGTCGCTATCGGGCGTGTAGTTGATGAGATTGGTCAGGGTTGGCATCCAATCGGTTATGTGCAGGGGGTGGAAGCATTTTCCGGGTTGGAGATGAAAAGGCCAGTTGATCAGGGATGGCGTGCGGATACCGCCTTCGTAGAGTTGAGATTTTTGACCTCGCAGGGGCAAATTGCAGCCCAGACGCGGCATGTCTTCGTGGCGGCCCGGATATTTGTCTGTGTCGTGAAGAGGACCGGCAGGGATGGCGCCGTTGTCCGATGAGAAGATGATGATGGTGTTTTCGCGCTGGCACAGGCGGGCAATAGCTTCGACGAGTTGGCCAATGGCGTGATCCATCTGGCTGGCGTACGCGGCATAGGTTTTGAATGAGCGGTCTTTGTCGTCGTCTGGATCATAGCGCCGATCTGAATAGCGATCTATCCAGTGTTGTGGTGCTTTGATGGGGGTGTGAACAGCGGTGAAGGGGACATAGCAAAACCAGGGGCCTGTTTGCGCTTCGATCCACTGGACAGCTTCTCGAGCGATGAGGTCGGTGACGTGACCGCGCTCTTCGACGAGTTCGCCGTTGCGGTGCCAGGTAACGCTATAAGGGCCTGATTTGTAGCGGTGGTTGTACGGGTCAACGCCGCCGGCCAGACTTCCATAAGCTGTATTGAAACCAAATTGGTTGGGGCCGTATTCGGGAGAGGATCCCAAATGCCATTTTCCAAAGAGGCCAGTTTCGTAGCCCGCATTGCGAAAGGATGAGGCGAGCGTTTCATATCCATCTGGGAGTACAGGGGCGTTGGACGGGACGGTGGCGTGACGTCCAAAGCGGCCGGGATGGCGTCCCGTTAACAAGCATGTGCGGGTGGGGGTACACATGGGACAGACGTAGTGCTGGTCGAGTTCGATTCCCGTGGCTGCGAGGCGGTCGATGTTGGGCGTGTGAATGTGTGAGCCGTGATAGCTGACGTCACCCCAACCCATATCGTCTGCGAGGATGAAGAGGATGTTGGGTTTTTCGATTTTTCCAGATTTGGTCATGTCGGGGTATCCTGTTAAAGAGTCTATAAAATCCACTGTCTGATTTTGCCGTTTTCCCTGTGTTTCGCATACCACAATAATAGGATTATGATTGCGACACCCGTGCCGTCCCATACCACATCAGTCCAGACGCCAGTGCGGCTGGGGACAAAGGATTGATGGTATTCGTCCAATATCGCATAGAGGATGGATATCAGGACGCTCCACAATACACAGGAGGTAAATCGGTTCTTTGTCCATAGAGACCGGAAACACAAATAGGTCAGAATAGCGTATTCTGCTATGTGTGCGAATTTGCGCGCCGCATGGTGTATTCGTTCACTGAAAAAGAAAAATTTTTCTGTATTTTCGAACGATAGCAGGCCACTTGAACCAATAAAAATTAAGAGTAGCCAGATAAATAGAGCGATGCGCCAATGCGTTGTTGTCATGAATTTTTCCACCCTACTGTGCTGCTTTGAGGGCTTGTATTGCATCGTCGGTGGCGTCAATGACATGGGTGCCCGCGGGTACGATAAATTCAAACCATTTGTCTTTTACGTCGGGATTGGTGGTCAAATTGTGAAAGGTCTGTGAGATGATCTCATTGTCTTTGGCATCAAAAAGGCCAACCCGGCGCAACAGACCATCTTCGGGATTGATGAGCAATTGTGCTTTGACAGGGGGATTGGGCAGTTGCGCATGTAAGAGATTGACTTTGGTCTTGGCTTCAAAAACGCGGTGGGGACGATCTTCAAAGATTTTATCTTTGGTGTAGCGAATACTCGTCCATTCCAAACCTCTAAAGGGACGCAGGGGATCGGCCTGATCTGCATCGGCTTCGAGGTTGGTTATGCGATAGACCCGCCCGAGGTTCACCTTGGAGACGATTTTCTCTTCGCGGTCATAGGTCCACATCAATCCGCCATCAGACAACCGCTGTGAAATGATCACCTGGTCTTGTACGGTGTCGAGACGCATGAGGTTGGGGCGCTTAAAGGTTGCACTGGTATTGAGCGTCAGTTCTTGATCCATAACGCGAATGACGGTCGTTTGTTCAGCCTTGCAGGTGGCGATTTCTCTGGCGTTTTTTTGAATTTCGACCATTATTTCATCGGTTTTACTATCCCCTGTTGACATTTTGTTTTCGTTTTCCGCGCTGACCTGAGTTGTGAGGATCAGCATTGCGATCACCCAGCGTTTCATAATTTGCTCCTTATGAGAAATTTTATTCTTCGCGCTCGCAAAGGTCCCACCACACCCGATTTTTCACTGGATGACCTGCGTCGGGTTGGGCGATTGGAGATCGTGGCGCATTGTTTGGCCAACGCGCTTTTTTATTCTCAAAATATACGAACAAATACTGTTGTCCATCTCGTCTTTGATGGGCCTTCGGACCCACCGAAAACCGTGCGCTTTGAAAGCGATCATCTGACCTATTTGGGTGGGTTTGATGAACGCACGCTGGCAGGTGCTGTGCAAAAAGCACTATCTGCTGGCAGGGGTTTGTCACTGGGCGAAGAGCGGCAGGTTGATGATGGTCTGTTTGTAGCAAAAAAGGGATTTGAACGCGTTGTGCAAGATCGCAAGGAAACACTCTATG
>JAPPAB010000006.1 GCA_026705765.1 Gemmatimonadota bacterium | reverse complement strand
CGGTCGGCGAATACTTCTTTGATGGCGTAATAGGGTTTTTTGGGATTGCGGAAGTTGTCGATTAAGCCAGCCCCGATGACCCAGTCGCCATCGTTGAGCGCGTGGATGCCGATACCCGCGATGTCGGGATTGATGCGGCAGGCTTCGGTCATGAGTTTGTTGCCCGTGGCGTGGATTTCCTGACAGGCCTGTACAAAGGCGTGGAAGTTGGGAAAGATCTGGTCTGTTCCGGTTTCGCGAAAGACCGAGAGGTACGAATTGAGCAGGCGTTCGTGCATGCGGTAATCCGGTGTGATTGGATTGCCTTCTGTTTTGTATTGTTCAAAATTTGCTTCGAGATCGGGGATACTGCCATACCCGAGTTCTGAGATATTGGTGAGCAAGTCGGGTTTGATTTTGCTGTTGGTGAACTGGGCGATTTCTAATCCCATTTCTTTGAGTTGATTCTCGGTTTTGCCGAGAGCGAGCAAATTGTCATAACTGCGTTGGGCAAAGGGTGTACCGGGATAGTTGTGTACATCGTTGATGACAATGGGTTCGTAGGAGCCGGGAAGGTAAATGCTGCATCCATCGGCAAATCCACCGGCTTCATCGATGATCATGCGGGTGTGGTCACATTCACGCGCTTTTAAGGATACGCTGTGTTTGAGGCGTTTGAGGCCGTCGCGCATGATTTCATTAAACATTTCCCAGATGACGATGGAGGGGTGGTTGCGGTCGCGTTTGACCATTTCCGTGGCTTCGTTTTCGATGCGTTGTTGGGTATATGGGGTGATCTGGGGCCAGTTGTCCATGCATTCGACGGGGAGCGCGCCTACAAATAGGACGCCCATTTCGTCTGCGAGGTCATAGACGATTGGCGGTTGGGGTTTGCGCCACGGGCGGATCATGTTGATGTTGCCGTCTTTGATGAGTTCGAATTCTTTTTTTAGAAGATTGAGGTCGCGTGGGTACGCGAGGGCGTGTGGATAGAAGGCTTCGTTGAAGGTGGTTTTGAGGATGATTTTTTCGCCGTTTAAGTAGAAGTTTTTGCCTTTGGCTGTAAATTCCCGGAAGCCAAAGCGCGTTTTTTCAATATCTGAGGTTTCGCCCTCAAGGATGACTGTGGTGGTGACGACGTAGAGATTGGGTTCGTCGAGTTGCCAGAGTTTGTGGTTTGCGATAGTGAATATTTCTTCGTGGTGACTTGTGCCGGGATTCAGGTTGAGCGTTTTTTGTCCAGAGGCGACCTGTGCGTTGCTTTTGTATTCGGTGATTGACCAGGTGATGGTCGCGGATTGTATTTTCAAATCCCGATTTTGAAATGTGTTGGCGATGTTGACTTCGCCCGTGTGTATGTCGGATGTAACGAATGTGTCGGCAACGTACACAGGACCCGTAGCGATGAGGGAAACCGATTGCCATATACCACCGGCGATTGCGCCGCGCCAGTGGGGCATGTCATCGCGGCCTATGCCATCGATGACTACGTCTCGAAGAATGAGGGGGGTAATGACGCGAACGGCGATGAAGTTTTCGCCTTCGGTTAAGAGGTCGTCTATCAAGAGTTCAAAACCGATGTACCCGCCTTCGTGCGCGCCAGCGGCTTCGCCATTGACCCACATTTCTGCGCGGTAGTTGACTGCTTCAAAATGCAGGCGGATGGTTTTGTTTTGCCAGTCAGGGGGAAGGGAAACTATTTTTCCGTACCATGCGACGCCTTCGTAATCTTGTTTGAATTCTTCGAGACATGCGGGGACGGTTATTTGCTCCAGGTCTGCACAGGCGTAGAAATTTTCGCGATGCTGTAAGTTGAGCGTACGGCCCTTGTTGTCGTGATCGTAAATAACTTGCCAGATTCCGTCGAGTGAGTGGGTTTGTTTCATGTGTTGAAAAGTTCCTTTTCTGTCCGATCTTACGAACTACGCGGTCGAAACCGGTTTATTGCATCGTCTGCCCGCGCGTGATTTGCATCAATCGTGCGCCCGGCATTGTGCGGTGTGTGAACCACATTGTGGCGACCAAGCAGCGGAGAATCCAAACGCACCGGTTCAATGTCCCAGACGTCTGCGGCCAGAGAGAGTTCGTCATTGAGGACCCTTTGATACAATGTTTCGGTGTCGCAGATCGCTGCGCGTGTCACCAGAACGACGAGCGATTGATGCGGCAATGTGCGAATGGCCTCCGGGCCAACCAGCCCACGCGTATCGTCCTTCAGGGGGACCATCGGCGCAAAGATATCGGCGTCTTTCACGAGTTCTGAGAGATCGAAGCATCGCCTGACTCCAGCGAGCGTAAACGATGCCTCCGGAGCAAATGGATCCCAGACGGCAACATCTGCCCCCATGTTCGAACACCATGAAGCGTAACGTCCTCCAATATTGCCAATACCAACGACGCGTACCCGTTTCCCAGCAATGGTGCCGCTCACAAAGCGTGGGTCATCGCCAAATTGGGCACCCCTTTGTCCGGGTTTGCCAACGTCTGGTTTGTATTGCCATGTCTCGTGGCTCTCCATCATCTCCACGTAGGTCTGCGGTATCCGTCGCAATGCACTTATTGTGAGCCCGAGTGCAAATTCAGCAACTGTTTGTCCCCATTGAATGGTACCACGAGGGCGAATGATGTTCACTCCACGGGCGTGTGCGGCATCGAGGCCAGCGTTTGATTGGCCCGCTGCATCGTGGTAGAGTTCCTCAAGACCAGAAAATGGCTCGAGATCCTCAGTGTCCGCCGGAAGGCCAAGGAGGACGAGCCGATGTACCGATGAAGGATTCTCCACCATCTGTGGCGCTCGAGCCCCAGATGCCTCGGTGCGATAGAGTTCGCAGTCTCCCGATTCCTGCCAGCGGCAGTTCCAGTGGTCGGCCACAAAGGGCCAGGAGGCGTCAAAGCGTTCGTGAACACAGATTACTGATCTCATTATCTTCTCCTTAAGAATTATCTGTCAGTGCGGTCCAACGCAATTTAGTTTACAAATGTACGTAAATCAAGCGTTCAAGAATATTACCAATTATTTGTTCTGAGCATTCTCCTTGACACGCCTTCTCGAACATCGTAGATAAGACCGATAGATCGAATGTCGGCAAAAGGCCATACGATAGGAGAAATTATGGCACCCAATATTGTTTTGTTTCTTACGGATCAGTTGAGACGCGATGCGTTGGGGTGTTATGGCAATGAGATTTGCCAGACGCCCAATCTGGATCGACTCGCAGCGGAGGGTGTGCGATTTGATCAGGCATATACCACAAGTCCTGTTTGTTCACCTGCACGCGCTTCTTTGATGAGCGGTCTTTATCCACACAATCACGGGGTGATGCTCAATACGCATATTGCGCCTGCGTGGAATAGGGGATTGTCAACAGATGTGCCGACGTTTAGCCGTTTGCTCAAAGAGGCGGGGTATGTGCTGGATTATGCGGGAAAGTGGCATGTCCATCAGGATATGGGACCAGAGGAATACGGCTTTGATCGGCATGAGATGGGTAGGGGAGGGCGCGGGAAAATAGTCCCCGGTACAGAATTGACGGTTGAGTTTCCCGGAAGTTCTTTTCCCGTGGCGGGTACAGGTGAGATGTCGCCAGAAGAGTATAAAACGTGGACGGTGACGGATTGTGGGATCGAGATGTTGCGCGAACGGGCGGGGGGAGACAAGCCGTTTTTTTTGCGAATTGATGCAACAGCACCTCATTTTGCCAATATTGTTCCGGAGCCTTATGCGTCGATGTACGATCCTGAATCCATTCCGCCATGGCCAAATTTTGACGAGTCCTTTGAAGGTAAGCCCGCGGCTCATTTGCGCAAACATCGAGAATGGAATCTTCAAGATAAAGATTGGGCGTGGTGGCGACAGGTGGTTGCCAAATATTACGGCGATGTGTCTCTGATTGATACATGCGTGGGGCGCGTGCTGGATGCGATACGGGAATGTGGGATTGAGGACAATACGATATTCCTTTTCAGTACAGACCACGGTGATGCCACGGGCAGTCACAAGCATTTTGAAAAATCCGGTACTATGTACGATGAGGTGTTTCGGATACCGCTGCTGATGAAAGTGCCAGGGGGTGTGAGTCGCAATGTGTCGCAATTTGTTCGGCTGATGGATTTGATGCCGACCTTTGTCGAATGGGGTGGTGGAAAATTGCCCGAGGGATTGGATGCGAGGAGTTTGGTACCGCTTGTGAATGGCGATGATCCCGACGATTGGGCAGATAGCGTGTATTGCGAAAGCCACGGTGAGGTGTGGGGATATAGCTCGCAGCGAATGGTGCGGACAGAGAAATGGAAATACGTATATACACCTCACGATCTGGATGAATTATACGATCTCGAAGTCGATCCCGCGGAGATGAATAATCGGATTGATGACCCGATGTGTGCCGATGTGTTAGAGAATATGAAAGGTCGTTTGTTGGGATGGAATGATGCGACTAATGATATGTTTCAATGGCATTGGGTGAGATTCAATTTTCCCGATCCGATTGCGCCGTAAATAATGGAAAACAAGGGTAAGGCATGGAATATCGCGAGTTGGGAAAAACGGGTTTGAAAGTCTCTGTGCTGAGTTACGGGGCATCTGGTTTGGGCAGTATTTATGGAACGCCCGATGAAGCTCGGGGAATTAAAGCTGTACACACAGCAATTGACTGTGGGATCAATTTGATTGATACCTCGCCGCTTTACGGTGGAACAAAATCGGAGCGCGCGCTGGGGAAGGCTTTGAAGGAGATTCCGCGAGACAAATATTATCTGGCAACCAAAGTTGGGCGTTATGCAGGTGGGGTGTCCGATTTTTCAGCAGGACGAATTGTGGAAAGTATGGATGAAAGTCTTATGCGACTGGGGTTGGATTATGTGGATATTTTCCAGTGTCACGATATCGATTTTGTCTCGCTGGATCAGATCGTAGAAGAAGCACTTCCTACTTTGCGGCGGTTGCAGGAACAGGGGAAAACCAGGTTTGTGGGCATCACCGGATTTCCGTTAAAAGTCTATCGATCTGTGCTCGATCGGACGGATGTGGATATGGTGCTGTCGTTTTGCCACTATATGCTACATGATACGTCCTTTGAAATGCTGGTGCCTTATTTAAGGGAAAAGGGCGTGGGGATGATCAATGCTTCACCTTTGGGTATGGGGCTGTTCACTGAACGAGGACCAGCGCCAGGTCACCCCGCCACTGAAAAGATCAAGCGGGTTTGTGCAAAGGCTGTGGCGTTTTGCAAGCAGAAAGGCGAGAACATTTCTAAGCTGGCTATGCAATTTGGATTGGCCAATCCAGATTTTGCAACGACGCTGGTCGGTACAACGCGGCCTGAACATTTGAAAGAGAATATCGAGTGGTTAGAATCGCCGATTGATGAAGCATTACTTGCTGAGGTACTTGAGATCCTCAAGCCGATACAGAACACAACCTGGGTGCGTGGACTACCCGAGAACAATTGAAATACAAGTTAATCTATACTGCGTATTGTTTCACTGCCTCGGGATCCAGTTCCAGACCCAGACCCGGCTTATCGGGATTGGGGGACCAGACGCCATTGACCGGCTCGGAAAATTCTGTGTAGGTTATCCGGTCGGATTCTTCCACCGTGCCGAGGTATTCCACAATTCGCAGATTTGGGGTCGCGCAAGATAGGTGCAGGTGGATGAGTTGGTAGGCGTGGGGCGCAACGGGCAGGTTGAAGGCGTGGGCAAGGTGCGCCACTTTCATCCATTCGGTGATGCCGCCGACCCGGCCCACATCAGGTTGGACGATATCCGCTCCGCCCCGGGCGATGAGGTCTTTGAAGCCGTATTTGGTGTACTCGTGTTCGCCGGTTGCTATGGGAATTGTGGTGGCGCGGGCAATGGCTGCCAGGCCTTCGATGTCATCGGCCAGTACGGGTTCTTCAAACCAACCGATGTTGTATTCCTCAAACGCCTGGGCCATGCGAATGGCTTGTTTGGCGTAGTATCCATTATTTGCGTCAATGAGAATCTCTATGTCATCGCCCAGTGCTTTCCGCACCGCAGATAGTCGCGCCACATCTTCAGCTTCACTTCGCCCAAAATCTTTGCCGACTTTCATTTTGACGGACTTCATGCCGCGTTCTACATAGCTGGCCTGTTCGGCAATTAATTCATCTATGCTGTAGTGGGTCCAACCGCCGCTACCGTAAACCGGGACAGTGTCCGTATAAGGGCCGAGCAGTTTGTAGAGGGGAGTTTGATAATACTTGGCCTTCAGGTCCCACAGGGCAATATCGACTGCTGAAAGGGCACAAAAGGCCAGGCCCTTGCGCCCCACACCGCGTATGCGCCAGAACATGTCGTCCCACAATTGTTCGATATTAAGTGGGTCCTGACCCACCAGAATGGGTTTGAGCGACCCTTCGATGATCTCACGGGCGGCTCGTGCGCCCCCTCCGGTGCCCAGCCCTTCCAATCCCTCGTCGGTGATGATGTGGACAAAGCACTGCGTTCTGCCCTGTTCAAGGTGGCGAATGGTGGCGTCCTGGATGCCTGTCAGATGGGGCATCGACAGGACGGTTGTTTTTACATCTGTAATTTGCACGGTGATGTTCTCCTGGGGGTGTTATGATATCGGGCTTATCTTGGTTAATTAGACCAGAAGATGCCAACCCGTGTTCCCAGTACTCTGGAAAGGATAGGGGCGATCCGGTCCAGAGTGGATCTGACGAATGTCCTTGACAGAAGAGTATGCTTCTCAAATCATGTGACTACTCCCAACGATAGAGCAGTTGGGCTTCTTGGCGGTCAATCCGCCTGACGTTGTAGCCCCAACGTCAATATGTTTATCGCAGCATTGTGGTCTCTG
>JAPPAB010000005.1 GCA_026705765.1 Gemmatimonadota bacterium | reverse complement strand
GTACCGGGGTTGATGGTCAGGTTGTTCAGCGTTGCGTCTGTCGATATTGTCACTTCGTCGTCCAACACGAGTACGCTCGCCAGGGATGGGTCGCCTATTATATAGCCTGTTCCAGCTCGCACTTGTGCGGTTACCACGCTGGCGTGTTCATCTATATCGTCATCGTGCGTTGCGACAGTCAGCGTGGCGGTGGTTTGGCCGGCGCTGATGGTGACGGTTGAAGGCGGTGTGCCGCTGAGGGTATTGGCGGTTTCGGTTATGTTCACGTTCACGGTTAGATCGGTTACCGAGGGCTGGCTTGCTGTGATTGTGAATGTGGCAGGCGTGCCTTCGGTGACGGGTGTCGTGTTCGCTTTAATGGTCACCTGTGGGAGCCCTGTTGGCACACGGTTGACGGTGATGGTATAGGTCAATTGGGTGACGCCATCCACGGCTGTTACTGTTACTGTGACGTCCATCGTGTCACCGGTAAATGGTATGTTCAATGAGGTGGTGTTCTGGCCGTTGATGGCTACGGTTGCGTCCGGGTTATTGGGTGTTGGTGTGACTGTTACGGACGAGGTCGCGTTCGGTACTAATGCGGTGTAGGACAATGTCTCCGGGGCGAATGTCGGGGTCATAACGCCGGGGTTGATGGTCAGGCTGCTCAGGGTTGCGTCTATCGCGGGTGGCAAGTCGTCATCCAGGACGAGTACTCTGGCTGAGGATGGTGTGCCTACTACGTAGCCCATTCCGGCTCGCACTTGCGTGGTTACGACACTGGCGTGTTCGTCCTTTTTATCGTCGTCTGTTGCTACTGTCAGGGTGGTTTGGCCAGCGCTGATGGTGACGGTTGAAGGCGGTGTGCCGCTGAGGGTATTGGCGGTTTCGGTTACGTTCACGTTCACGGTGAGTGTGATTGTGGGTGCAGGGGTTGCTGTGATTGTGAATGTGGCAGGCGTGCCTTCGGTGACACCTGGGGGGTCCGCTGTGATTGTTATTACCGGCGTCACGCCCGGTATGACTACCATCGCTGTCAACGCGCTTTCCAATTCTTCGGGATAGCCCAAGTCGTCATTGAAGTTTACCCGAACTTTTAGCCGGTAACCACTATCGGCTGTTACCACTGTGTGCGTCGAGCCTGTGGCTCCGGGGATCTCGGTTTCCATACTGCCGATTACGCGGATCCACTGATAGGCATAAATGACATTGGTGAGGCCATTGGCATCCCGGATGTTGGAGACATCTGTTTTTAGGGTTTCACCTAACTCGGGTTTGCCGATGATTATTGGGGCACCTGTTGCTGGCGAGTTCGGAGGTGTGTCGTTGTCGTTGACGGTTACGCTCGCCGAGGATGGGGTGCCCACTGTGTAGCCCACACCTGACGTTATTTGCGCCATTACAGTACCAGCGGATTCGCGCACATTGTCGTCGTGTGTTGCTACTCTTAGCGTGGCAGTGGTCTGGTTGGCGTTGAATGTGACGGTTGAGGATGGGGTGCCGCTGATGACATCGCCTGTTTGGGTGACGTTCACGTTCACGGTTAGTGTGGTTGCCGGTCTGAGGTTCGCTGTGATTGTGAATGTGGCATCCGTGCCTTCAGTGACTGTTGAACGATTCGCTGTGATTGTCATCTGTGGAATGTCGTTGTCGTTGACGTTGACGGTTGCCGAGGATGGGGTGCCTACAGTATAGCCCGTTCCGGTCTGTATTTGTGCGGTTACTTCGCTGGCGATTTCATCTGCATTGTCGTCGTGCGTTGCGACTTTGAGGGTGGCGGTGGTCTGGTTGGCGCGGAAGGTGACAGTTGAGGGGGGTGTGCCCCTGAGGACCTTGCCGGTCTGAGTGACGTTTACCCGTACCTTCAGTGTGGTTGCCGGTCTGGGATCCGCTGTGATTGTGAATGTCGCATCCGCGCCTTCGGTGATGGTTGTAGGATTCGCTGTGATTGTCACTCTTGGCTGCGGTGGACCTCTTGGCGCTGCGTCGTTGTCGTTGACGTTGACGGTTGCCGAGGGAGGGGAACCTACTGTGTAGCCTGCTCCGGCTTGTACTTGTGCTGTTATCGAGCCATTTGGCTCATCTGTATTATCGTTATCCGTTGCGACTGTCAGTGTGGCGGTGCCAGAGGTGCCGATGCTGACCAGACGCATGCCCGGTGTGCCGTTGATGAAGTTGCCGATCTGAGAGACATCCACCATCACGTTTAATGAGGTTGTAGGTGCGGGAGACGCTGTGAACGTAAATGTCGCATCTGTGCCTTCGGTGACAGGTGAGGGACCTCGCGAGATGGTCACTTGTGGGCTTTGTGGATTTTGTGGGTTCTGCGGATTCTGAGGATTTTGTGGGTTCTGCGGATTTTGAGGATTTTGTGGGTTCTGCGGATTTTGAGGATTTTGTGGGTTTTGTGGGTTCTGCGGATTTTGTGGGTTTTGTGGGTTTTGTGGGTTCTGCGGATTTTGTGGGTTTTGTGGGTTTTGTGGGTTCTGCGGATTTTGTGGGTTTTGTGGGTTTTGTGGGTTCTGCGGATTTTGTGGGTTTTGTGGGTTTTGTGGGTTCTGCGGATTTTGTGGGTTTTGTGGGTTCTGCGGATTTTGTGGGTTCTGCGGGTTTTGTGGGTTCTGTGGGTTTTGTGGGTTCTGTGGGTTCTGACCCTCGTCGCCAGATTCGTCGTTGTCCTCAAGGATGACGGTTGCGATGGATGGGTTGCCTACGTCATAGCCTGTTCTCTTCAACAGTTCCACGCTTATCTCGCCATTCGGTTCATCTACCTGATCATCTTCGGTATTGACTGTTATTGTGGCGGTGGCCTGGTTGGCGTTGAAGTAGATCGTGTGAATGCCCTCGCCCGGTGTGCCGGTGATGAAATCGCCGATCTGGCTGACGCGCACTTCTGCGTTTAGTGAGGTCGTCGGGGCAGGGTTCATTGTGATTCTGAATCTCTTGGTCTGACCTTCGATGATGGTTGGAGGATTTGTGTCAATTGTCCCGATGGGCATTCCTCCACTTACGACTGCTGTCAACGCGCTTTCCAAATAGCACGTGCCATTATTGAAGTTTACCCGAACTTTCAGTCGGTGACCACTATCGGCTGACACTATTGTGTATGTGCTACCCGTCTCACCAGAGATGGGATTTGAACCTCGGTACCATTGATAGCCTGTCACACCGCTGAGGCCATGGGAGACGGTTAATATTTCATTCTCGTCGAGATTGCCGTTGATTGTTGGGGCTCCAGTTGGTTGCCAGCCTGAGGGAGTATAAACATCTATGCTCACCGCAGATGGATCGCCTACTTTATAAGCATCTTCTCCGGCGCGAACATTAGATCCTCCATAGTAGAAGGCATCGAAGAGAAAGGCTTCAATTTTGCGCCCCTGCGTGTGCCCACAGGCCTCTTCCTGCACGCGGAAAGAATACGATCTCTCCCCCGGCGTGTTCGAATGAAAACTGCCGCCGTTCGGATGAAGCATTTGCACCATCGGTTCCCAGTCGGTAATATCCGGCAGGTGTCCGCCCACCCGAAAATCTACTCGATGCCTCTTGTCGTAAGGTGTGGTGCGCTTTATTTTGAGCGTCACTTCGTCGCCTATTGCGACCCGCGTTTGGTCTGTGTGAAGCGTTACTACCGAAAGTGGAGCATTTGTCACTGGTGGATTCTCATTCGCATCCTCGTCAATCACCTGCACGGATGCATTATCCTGGTCCTCATCAACCGTGTAGCCTTCCCCTTCTTTTATATCCACGTGTACCTTGCCCCAGTTTTTGTCGTTCGGATCCTCCGTGAAATCTTCGGTTGGCACTGTCAGTGTGTATTGGCCAGAGGTGCCGACGGTAATTCTCGTAGGACGCGTATAGCTGCTGGGGATGGTATTGCCCGTCACTTCTATGTTCACCGTCAGGTTGCTGGTTGGGGCTGGTGAAACCGATATGATAAATGTGGCGCTTTTGCCTTCCATGATGCTGGTAGGACTTGACGTAATTGTCACTTCCTGCGCGCCCGCCGCGATTGGCAGTGCCAGCAGGAGGATAAAGGCTGTCAGGTGGGTGCGGATGATGTGCGAGAAGATTGGTTCAATTTGTGAGAACATTTTTTCGGTCCGTAAAAGCTCTCTTGAGGCGTGTTTCACGACTCTTCATCGCGGTCCAGATCAATGGCTACGGAGTTGATGCAATAGCGCAGGCCCGTGGGGGCGGGGCCGTCGTCGAAGATGTGACCCAGGTGGGCGTCGCAGCGGGCGCAGGTGACTTCGATGCGGCGCATGCCAAAGCTCAGGTCTTCGTGCTGATTGATGCGTTCGGGGTCAATGGCGTCAAAAAAGCTGGGCCATCCGCAGTGGGAGTCGAATTTCTGGTCTGAGCGGAAGAGTTCGGCGTTGCAACATACACAGCGATATACGCCTTCTTCGCGGCAGTCCCAGTACATGCCGGTGAAGGCGCGTTCCGTGCCTTTTTGACGGCAGACGTAGTATTGTTCGGGCGTGAGTTGCTCTCGCCATTCTCGGTCTGTTTTGGTGATTTTTTCGTCGTTCATTGGGAGGTGTATCCTTTGTTATACACTAATGCTTTGCATGATGCGTTCAATAGCGCCATCGGCAAGTGCCTGCATTTCTTCGTCGGTGCGATCCTGGATAGGATGGGCGACGAAGACGCGGGCGGGATTAAATCCCAGGGCGGTCGATTGGGCGTCGGCTGCTTCTCGGAATGGCTCAGATGCGACAAAGACGGTGGGTATGCCGCGCGCTTCCAGGTTGGTCGTATCGTGCACACTGCACGTTGTGCAAGACCCTCAATCGGCCAGGCCTTCGACGACGATATCGCATTCAGTGGCAATTTGTTGCTGGAGTTCGACAGGTGCCGGGCGCGTGAATGTGGGTTTGATGTAGCGGTTGACTTTGAGGTTGCGCTGCGCGAGGTGCGTTTCGATGCGGTCGAGGAATACGTCGCCCCTGCTTTTGGATATGTCGAGAAGCCCGATGGTCAGTCCGTCGAGTGATTGCGGGCGTTTTACCCGTTCTCTTTGTGCTGGTTTTTGCTCGGATGTGGGGTCGAGCATTTTCATGGTGAGATCTCCTTTGTGATGGATTGGCTGCCTCCCCAGCTGCTGATGAGGGCAGAGAATAAGCCCGCGTCTCCGCCTGCGCGGACGATGTGCAATGTGTTGTTGCGAAATTTGGGTCGTGTTTCGTTGTCTTTTGTTCGCTGTTCGGAAATGCCTTCCGGGATGCCGCCCGCGCCTTCGAGGAGTTCTGCGACGGGGAGTTGGAGATACTGATTTAGTGTGTCGCGGAATCGGGTTTTTGACCAGCCTGCGTCTGCATAGCGGCGGGTGTGTTCTGGCGATATGACCAGTGCGGGAGGCGGGCTGTTTGCGTGTTTGGGATGGCCGTTGGCTTTGAGGCAGGCGGCGAAAGATCGGCAAAGCGCGTCGGGTTCTCGGGATGCCTGATCCATGATGGGGGTGACGCCGCTGGCTGCAAAGAGGGAGACTGTGGATGCGTCAGGTGAATATCCCCTTTCGACGGCGAGGGATTCCCAGGGGGAATCGTCTTCGCGTTCGGCAAAGCAGAAGGTGTATTTGCCCGGGTTGCCGAGCGTGGCGCGATCAATGCCTCCGGGGATGCCGCCGCCGATGTTGCGGATGACGAGTTGGAGGGCGCGTCCGATGGTCGCGTTGGCGCGATTGCCCTGCCCGAGCGCGTTGACTCTCGCATTCATGCCGATTTCGCGTGTGATCGGTCCGTTGACGACGATCATGGGGCCTGCAAAGAATGTGGTGGCGAGCAGTCCGTGCATGCAAAAGGCCTCTGTGAGTGCGGTTTCAACCGCTGCGAGTACGACGGGGAGGTATTCGGGTTTGCATCCGGCGAGGACGGCGTTGATGGCGACTTTTTCTACGGTGCATTTGTTGTAATTGGGAGGGACGATGCCCACCAATTCGTCGGGGGAGCGGGTTGTTCCCGATAGCATGCGCATTACGCGTTCTTCGGTGGGTGGGACGACGGGCAGGCCGTCGCTCCAGCCGCGTGCAAAACAGGTTTCTATTTCGTCTTCGAGAGAGCCGATTTCAATGCGCCGGGCTGTGAGTACGGTTTCGCCAAATTGGACGGCGAGTTTTTCAGCTATGCCCGGTTCGATGCTTTTTGACCCGCATCCCGGGCGCGATTCGGGCAGGTCTGCGCCGAGGGGGCTGAGTTTTGATACGGATTCCCAATCGCCGCGATGCCATCCGACAGTCCGCGCTACTTCTCGCCCTTTTTCAAAACGGAGCAGGGTTGGTACGGTTTCGATATTGAGGCGATACGAGTGTTCCAGACCGGTGTCGTCAATAAGGTTTGCAATTCCCGTGGGAAAATCGGGATTGTCCTGCGTGTAAACCGCGAGTGTATCGTCCCGATTTTCAATTTGCCTGAGCACAGGTGCTATGAGGGTGCAGGTCGGGCAGTCCTGCTTGACTACAGCTATTAAGCCATTGGGTTGTGTGCTCATTTATTTTTTCCTTTTAAATATTTTTTTGCGCAGATTGTCGTAATTTATCGGTTCCAGGTACGGCGCAGCACAGATGGTGAAGTGTTATTTTGCCTGTAAAAACAGTTATGCACTACAAGTTTGAGGCCCGCTCCTTTACGCTGTTCAAACGAGAGACTTCTTGCAGCATAATACTTATATGCAATATCTGTGCCAATGTGAGTCTGTTTGGGTGGTCACACTCACAAAGAATTGTTTTTATTTAATATACAGTAATGAAAAAAGAAAAAATTAGATAAAGAGATTTTTCCCATTAGACGGTATATCGTCCAATTTTTATGACCAATAGACGATATACAAACTAAGGGATGAATAAAAATCTTAAGAGGGGATATAAGGGGATATACAAGATATTGTGGGGAAATGAAGCAATGGACTGTTAATGTAGAACAGGTCGCGTTTTTAGGGAAGAAAAAAATACAAAGTGCGTTCTGCCTGTTTTTATAGCAGTGAACGCGCTTTTTGAAGATTGGTCAGATCAAGATGATATACCAACCCGATATGAAATCTTAAAAAAACTGAGAGCACAAGATATTGTGGGGAAATGAAGCATACAATACATTCTTGACAAATGCGCGATATATCATTACCCACAATACTATTGGATACTTGAACGCGAACTTATCTCTATCTTATGGCACTTGCACAATCACAATCCGAACCTGCACACCCGCGGCGTATTACCATTCGATCCATTGTCCTGGGTACGGCTACTGCGGCGTTGCTCAATATTTACAGCGATTACACGGGCATGATTTTGGGGTCTGCGTCGCTGGTCAAGTCGCAGTTGTCTATGGCGATGCTTTTGCCCTTTGTCGCGTGGCTCGTGATCAATCTCATTTTGAAGCTGGCATGGCCGCGCATGGCTTTGCGGGGTACAGAGCTTCTGGTTATTTACAGTATGTCGTGGATTGTGGGCACGGTTTCGGCAAGTGGGTGGACGACCTACTGGGGCGGTATTGTCAGTACGCCGTTTTATTACGCTTCGCCCGAGAATCGATGGGAAGAAGTCCTTTTTGACATTTTGCCGTGGTGGTGTTTGCCGCAGGCAGCGCCTGAGATTATTCGGACGTATTACGAGGGTCTTCCCGATGGCGCGAGCATTCCCTGGCGCGGATGGCTGGCTTCTCTGCACTGGTGGTTCGCCGTGTCTATTGCTCTTGTTGTTGCCGGGTTATGCCTCGCGGTTATTTTTCAAAAGCAATGGGAGGAGAACGAGCGTCTCACTTTTCCTCTCGCGGCTTTTCCGATTGCACTGACTGAGGGCTTTGATGAACCGGGTCGCGTTATACCCGGGATTTTTCGGAATAAACTCTTCTGGGTGGGGTTTTTTGTTGTTTTCGGTGTTTTTGCCTGGAATATTCTCGGTTATTTTGCTATCAGTTTGCCCCGAATTGGCATTTACGACGGTTATTTGACCAAAGAGGTGCCCATTGCGCGCAATTTTCCATCGTTCTATTTGCGTATTCTGCCCCCTGTTTTGGGCCTTACTTATATGTGTAATCTGGATATCCTTTTCAGTTTCTGGGCTTTTCGTCTTATCGCTATTGTCAAAGAAGGGGTGATGGCTCGCACGGGATTTAATGTGGGTCTTTCCGGGCAACAGGCAGAAGCGAGTGAGATTCTGATTTTAGAATCTCACGGTGCTTTCATTTTTCTGGCGGTGTGGGCGGTATGGGTCGCGCGAGGCCATTTGCGAGATGTTCTTCGCGCAGCCGTGACGGGTGAGGCAGATGATGGTCTCGTATCTTATCGCCTGGCGTTGCTCGGGTTTATTGTGGCGACTATTTTTGTTTTTGGCTGGTTCATCGCAGTGGGGTTGTCTCCTTTTCTCGCGCTCTTCCATCTCTTATTACTTTATGCAGCGTATTTTACTGTGGCAAAATACACTGCGGCGAGTGGCTTTTCTTATCTTTTTCCAGTTGGGGGTAAGGGGGGGCAAATTGTCGAGATTTTTACGGGGACCGCAACGCTCACGCAACAAAATACCGTTGCATTGGGTGTGATTAATTCGAGTGCATTTTTTGGCAATACGCGCATTCCCGCATGGCCCGCGCTGCCTCATCATCTCAAACTTTTAGGGAATGATGCCCGCCGTCGCTGGGTTTTCTGGATCGTTCTGCTGGCTTTTGCCTCGGGGTTCTTCGGGTCGTGTCTTTTTATTGTGTATTTGGGATATAATTACGCGGGTCAGAATCTGGGGCTGTCGGGTTTTAGCGGGTCCAATATTCGCACGTACGATCGCATGGTTTCCGCTATTGTTGGTGCGGATAAAACGGTTTTTGATCCGGGGAAGATAGCAGTCTGGATTTTTGGGTTTGGGCAAGCGGGTCTGCTTATGCTCCTTCGCAATCGCATCCCGTGGTGGCCCTTGCATCCCCTGGGTCTGGCTTTTCAGAAGATGTCGGGGTCTCGGGTCTATGCCTTCAGTATTTTTCTGACCTGGGCGTCCAAGCTCATTATTCTGCGCGTCGGTGGCATTTCGCTCTATCGGCGCTGTATCCCTTTGTTTTTTGGCCTTGTGATCGGTTATGTCGTCGGCGTGGGTGTGTCTTCTATCGTCGATTTTACCTTTTTCCCAGAAGAAGGGCATTCTGTTCACGGGTGGTGACACTATGCCTTATCGCGGATCAAGTTTGGCAAGTGGGTGTCGGGATTGATGCCGATGGCGTGTTTGCCGTTTAAGAGTGCGATCAGGTCTGCGCCTAAAAATTCGCGTCGCCAACCTGTGTGCAACGGATTATCCGTCGCATTTTTTTTTGAAATGAATGCTTTGACTTCTGTTCGGGATGCCACCATTGCGATGTCGATGCCTTCTGATAGACATTGTCCGCGCAAAAAAGCCATGGCGAGGTCGAGGCGCGCATCCTCAAAGGGGTCGGGTCGCACAGGTGGCGATATGGGTGGGCAATTTTTTTCGTCGGTTGCCAATCCGCGCTGCACAGCGTTGAGGAGACTATTGCCGTACTGATTTATGGTTGCTCTTGAGATACCCCGCAATCGTTTTAACGACTGAATTGATTGCGGCTTGCGCCGAGCAATTTGCACGATGGCGTCGTCCCTTATGATCCAGGTTCTGGGGCGGTCTGCCTGTCGCGCTTTTTTTTCGCGCCATGCGGCCAGTTCTCGCACGATGGCCATATCGCGTCTCGATAGTCGCCCCGTGCCTTTTATGCGCATATATTGTTCTTCGGGCGCGCGGTCGTCGTACAATTTGGCAACATCGTACTGACGGAGTTCTTCTGCCAACCAGTTTTCCCGGCCTCGACGATGAATGTCGGTCAGGAGATGTTCGCGCAGGGCGGGCAAATATCGCACGTCATTCAGGGCGTATTCGAGTTGTCTGTCCGATAATGGTCGCCTCAACCAGTCTGTGCGCGTTTCTGTTTTGGGCAGTTGTATATTGAGACACATGTGCAATAGATTGCTCAGCGATAGGGTTGAACTCATACCCACAAAGCCCGCTGAGCAACGCGTGTCAAATATATTGCGGGGGATAGCATTTGTTATGCGTCTCAATATCCAGAGGTCTTGCTGTGCATCGTGCAAAATTTTCACGGTGTGGCGATCTGCTATTAATGCATCCAGGGGTGATAGATCCGATAATGCGACGGCATCTATCAGGTGGCAATCATTTTCTGCAAGTCCCACCTGTATAATGCCCAGGCGGGGATAGTAGGTTTGTTCCCAGACAAATTCTGTATCAATGCCCACACAGGGCGCGTTTAGGGCGCGGTGGACGAGGGTTTCGAGCGCGTCTGGTGTATTGATTAGTGGCATGAAAAGACCGTTCTGGTTAATATGTTGAGATCAAGGTATCACATCACGCGCTTAATATCAAGTACGGAACTTGTGCCTTATCAGAAATGCGCGTAAAACCCATTCGCAGAGAGCTTTAGCGTTGGGTCGCATGGCGAAGCGCATAGAATTTATGGGGCGGCTTTAGCCTGGGCGATAGTCCTCAAGGGACTATCGGCGGCTGTGGTGCGGTGTACAAGTGCGCCAGCACTTCATCAACAAAACTCATTCCATATTACACTTGACAAAAACAATACATAAATATATATTTTTATTATGGTTAAGTCGTTTAAATACAGATTGCGTCCGACCAAAAAGCAAGAACAAATCTTGCTGGCACATATTGACGAATGTCGTATTCTGTATAATCAACTACTCTGTACAAGAATACAAACATGGAAGAATGAGAATAAGTCTCTCTCTCAATATGACCAGACTAAAACAATACCATTGTTGAAACAACAACACGCCGCTTTCAAGCAAGTATATAGTCAGGTATTGCAACAAGTATCGGCAAGGGTGGATTTAGCATTCAAAGGATTCTTTCGTCGTCTGAAAGAGAAGTCAAAGACAGGCGAGAAAGCTGGCTTTCCCAGATACAAGCATGAGCATCGCTATGATTCTATCACCTATCCTCAGTTTGCCAATGGATGCCGATTGGACGACAAGGGCTTGCGATTGGGCAGTATTGGTTGCATTCGCATTGTCCAGCACAGGTCACTCTTAGGTATCCCTAAGTCTTGCACAATCACACGCACAGCAACAGGCAAATGGTTTGTAT